>CAJPFZ010000398.1 GCA_905339355.1 Burkholderiaceae bacterium | reverse complement strand
GGAGCAGGGCTACGCCGGCTTCGAGGCCATCTCATGGCAGGCCGTGCTCGCGCCCGCGAAAACCCCGAAGGCGATCGTCGATCGGGTGGCGAGCGAGTTGGTGCGCATCATCAAGAGCGCCGACGTGCGCAGCAAGATGCTTGGCCAGTACTTCAGCGCGGCGGGCACCGCACCCGAGGCGCTGGCCAACCTGATGCAAAGCGAGCGCGAGCGCTGGGCGCAAGTCATCAAGTCGGCAGGGGTGAAGCCGGAATGACATGCGGGCTCTAGGCCCATGTCATTCCCCGCCGGCGTAGCCGTTCTGGCGCCAAGCCTCGAACACGCTCACCGCCACCGCGTTGCTCAGGTTCAGGCTGCGCTGCCCCGGCCGCAGCGGCAGTCTCACGCGTTGCTCCTGTGCAAAGTCCGCTCTCACGGCGTCCGGCAAGCCCGCCGTCTCCGAGCCGAACACCAGCCAGTCGCCGGGCTGCCACGCCACCTCGGCGAAACGGCGCGCACCGCGCGTGGTGAAGGCGAACATGCGCTCGCGCGGGGGCTGCGCCGCATCGAGATACGCGCCCCAGGACCCGTGGCGGTGCACGCTCGTGTACTCGTGATAGTCGAGTCCGGCGCGCTGCAGCAGCCTGTCTTCCATCGAGAAGCCCAAGGGCTCGATGAGGTGCAGGCTGCAGCCGGTATTGGCCGCGAGCCGGATCACGTTGCCGGTGTTGGGCGGGATCTCCGGATGGACGAGCACGATGTTGAACATGCCGTCATTCTCCCGGAGCGGGCGTGCGCGCCAGCACCCACCAATGCACTTCGGCAGCGCCCGCCTGCTGCAGCAGCCGGGTGATCTCGGTGGCCGTGGCGCCGGTGGTCATCACGTCGTCGAGCACGGTCACGCTGCGTGCGCGCAGCGCATCGAGCCGCAGCGGGTCGACTGCGAAAGCGCCGCGCACGTTGGCTCCGCGCCGGTCTATCGGCAGCGCAAGCTGATGCGGCGTGTCTCTGATGCGCAGCAGCAGCTGCGCGTCGGCAGGGCAGCCGATGCGCCGCGCAACCCGGCGCGCAAGCTCCCACGACTGGTTGAAGCCGCGTTCACGCAAGCGCGGCGCGCTGAGCGGCACCGGCAGCAGCAGGCCGGGCGCAGCGTGCCCGCTCGTTTGCCACGCGTGGACGAGGCACTGTGCGAAGGCCGCCGCGAGGTCGAGCGCGGCGTGGAACTTGAAGCGCGCAATCAGCTGATCCCATGGATGCGCGTAGTCCATGGTCGCGAGCGCGCTGCTCCACGGTGGCGGATCGGTCAGGCAGGAACCGCACACCGGCACGCCTGCCGGCACGGCGAGTGCGCAACGCTCGCAGCGCGGGCCGGTGGCGATGAAGCGCTGGCAGCACGAGGCGCACAGCCGGTCCGGCCCCCAGTCGCGGCAGATCGCGCACTGCGTGGGCAGCGCTGGCCAAGTCGGACGTGAAAGCAGGCGGGTCAGCACGGGCACTGAAAGGGCGGCAGAGCAGGGGCCGGTCAATATACTGCCGGCCCATGCCCGACACTCACGCCGCTCAGACGAGGAGCATCGCCGCATCCGCGGTGAATGCCGTGCTGCGGCGCCTGGGCGGACAGGCGTCTGCGCCCTGGCTGCACGAAGAGATCGCGCGGCGCATGGCCGAGCGCCTCGCGATCATCCGCCTGCAGCCGCAGCGCATCGTCGACTGGTGGTCCTTCCTCGGCGCCGGCGGAGCGCTGCTCGCTCAGGCCTACCCGCAAGCGCGCCGAATGCTTGTCGAGCCGACGCCAGCGCTGGCGGCACGCAGCGCCGAGGCCCACCGCGTTGCGTGGTGGTCGCCGCGGCGGCTGTTTGGCGAAGGCGTCGAGGTGCTGACCGACACCGATCCGCCGCCCGGGAGCGTGCAGCTCCTGTGGTCGAACATGATGCTGCACGCGGTGCAAGACCCCCCGGCGCTGATGAGCCGCTGGCAGGCGGCGCTTGCGGCCGACGGTTTCGTGATGTTCTCCTGCTTCGGTCCCGACACCGTGCGCGAACTGCGCGGCCTCTACGCCCGCCTCGGCTGGCCGGTCCCCACCATCGACTTCGTCGACATGCACGACCTCGGCGACATGCTCGTGCATGCCGGCTTCGCCGACCCGGTGATGGACCAGGAGACGATCACGCTGCACTGGGCCACGCCCGCGGCGTTGCTGGCGGAGTTGCGCAGCCTTGGCGGCAACGTCTCGACGGACCGCTTCGCCGGGCTGCGCACGCCGCGCTGGCGAGCGCGGCTCGAGCGCGAACTGCGCACCCTGGCGGGGCCGGACGGCCGGCTCGCTCTGCGTTTCGAGATCTCCTACGGCCATGCCTTCAAGGCCCTGCCGCGCGTGCAGCCGGGCCAGCCGACGACGGTATCGCTGGATGAGATGCGCACGCTGGTGCGTTCGCGGCGCACGCCGGGATGAGAAGAAGTTTGACGCTGAGCTAAAATCCCGCGGTTGACGGTGGAGTACCCTGGCGCTCGTTGATGTTGGTCAAGGCGGCCGGGATGCTCTTGGAGCAGCAGCGCAGCAGTATGTCGGCAACCACCTCGCCCGATGCCACGGCGGCATCCAGTGAGTTCGGCCTGTCTCCCTCTGGTCCCGCGTTTCGCCTCGGTCACGAGTCGGGCGATCGAGCGGGCGAGCGGAGGGTCGAGTGGAAGCTCGGGCGCAACTGCTCGTTGGCGCCTCGTCAGCTGCTCGGTTTCTATTCGGTGTTGTGCGCGCTTTCGCTCGCCGTGGCTGCCTTTTTCTGGTGGTTCGGCGCGCCGATGGTGATGTCCTTTGCCTGGATCGAGCTGCTGGCGGTCGGTACGGCGATGCTCGTGTACGCGCGGCACGCCGCCGACAAGGAGTCGATCGCGTTGCGTGACGGCCGCTTGACGGTCGAGCATGTGTCGGGTGGCCGGCTGGAGCGTGTGGAGTTCCAGTCGCAGTGGGTGAGGGTGGACGCTCAGGCGGCTGACGGAGCGCTGGTCGAACTGTCAGGCGAGGGGCGGCGGGTGCTGGTGGGGCGCTATCTGCGTCGCGAGCTGCGACGTCAGCTGGCGAACGAATTGCGGATGGCGCTGCGCCATCCAACGCCAGTCCGCCGGGATGCGGACCGGTGAACGAGATTTCGAAACTGAAGTGACGACGATGAAGACGATGAAAGCACTTTGGAGCACGCTGGGCCGATTGGGGCTCTCGCTGGCGGCCACGATCGCCACCGGGGCGGCGATGGCAGGCCAGGCGGTGAAGGATCTGCCCGGGGGGCCGGCGGTCAACCAGTTCGACCTGCACCCGCCGGTCACCGCGATCGCCGTGGAGCAGCGCTGGCTGCACAACTTCATGCTCGTCATCTGCCTGGTGATCTTCATCGGCGTCTTCAGCGTGATGTTCTATTCGATCTTCAAGCACCGCAAATCCAAGGGTGCGAAGGCGGCCAACTTCCACGAGAGCACCACGGTCGAGATCATCTGGACCATCGTGCCGTTCATCATCGTGATCTTCATGGCGCTGCCGGCGACCAAGGCGGTCGTCGCGATGAAGGACACGAGCGCGGCCGACCTCACGATCAAGGCCACCGGCATCCAGTGGAAATGGGGCTACGACTACCTGAAGGGCGAGGGCGAGGGCATCAGCTTCCTGTCCACGCTCGACGTCACGCAGCGCGAGATGTCCGACGCCGGCACGCCCAGCGGCGACGACTACCTGCTGCGCGTGGACAACCCGCTCGTGGTGCCGGTCAACAAGAAGGTGCGCATCGTCACCACCGCGTCCGACGTGATCCACGCCTGGATGGTGCCGGCCTTCGGCGTCAAGCAGGACGCGATCCCGGGCTTCGTGCGCGACACGTGGTTCCGTGCGGACAAGGTCGGCGACTTCTACGGCCAGTGCGCCGAGCTGTGCGGCAAGGAGCACGCCTACATGCCGATCCACGTGAAGGTGCTGTCCACCGAGGACTACTCCCGATGGGTCGACGGCGAGCGCAAGAAGCTCGCGGCCAAGGCCGACGATCCGAACAAGGTGTGGGTGCTGCCCGAACTCGTGGCGCGCGGCGAGAAGGTCTACAACGCCAACTGCGCGGCGTGCCACCAGGCGAGCGGCAAGGGCGGCGGGCCGATCAAGGCGCTGGACGGGTCGCCCGTGGTGCTCGACGCCGACAAGGGCAAGGCGCTGCAGATCGTGCTGCACGGCACCGCCAGCGGCATGCCGGCGTGGAAGCAGCTGTCGGACACCGAGCTCGCCGCCGTGCTGACATTCGCCAAGAACCACTGGTCCAACAGCACCGGCCAGATCGTGCAGCCGACCGACGTCGCCGCTGCCCGCAAGTAAAAGATCGTCTAAGGAACACGAACCGCCATGAGCGCCGTACTCGACCACCACGCTGACCACGGTCACGACCACGCCCACGACCATCCGCACGGCTGGCGGCGCTGGGTTTTCGCGACGAACCACAAGGACATCGGCACGCTGTACCTGTTGTTCTCGTTCACGATGTTCATCATCGGCGGCATCCTCGCGCTCGCCATCCGCGCCGAGCTGTTCCAGCCGGGCCTGCAGTTCGTCAACCCGCAGCTGTTCAACCAGCTGACGACGATGCACGGGCTGATCATGGTGTTCGGCGCGATCATGCCGGCCTTCGTCGGCTTCGCGAACTGGATGATCCCGCTGCAGATCGGCGCGGCCGACATGGCCTTCGCGCGCATGAACAACTTCAGCTTCTGGCTGCTGATCCCGGCGGCGCTGATGATCGTCATCTCGTTCTTCATGCCCGGTGGCGCGCCGGCCGCCGGCTGGACGCTGTACGCGCCGCTCACGCTGCAGATGGGCCCGTCGATGGACGCGGGCATCTTCGCGCTGCACATCATGGGCGCGAGTTCCATCATGGGCTCGATCAACATCATCGTCACCATCCTGAACATGCGCGCGCCCGGCATGACGCTGATGAAGATGCCGCTGTTCTGCTGGACGTGGCTGATCACGGCCTATCTGCTGATCGCGGTGATGCCGGTGCTTGCGGGCGCCATCACGATGACGCTCACCGACCGCCATTTCGGCACCAGCTTCTTCAACCCCGCCGGCGGCGGCGACCCGGTGATGTACCAGCACATCTTCTGGTTCTTCGGCCACCCCGAGGTCTACATCATGATCCTGCCGGCGTTCGGCATCATCAGCGCGATCGTGCCGGCGTTCGCCCGCAAGCGGCTGTTCGGCTACACGTCGATGGTCTATGCCACCGCGTCGATCGCGATCCTGTCGTTCATCGTCTGGGCGCACCACATGTTCACGACCGGCATGCCGGTCACCGGGCAGTTGTTCTTCATGTACGCGACGATGCTGATCGCTGTGCCCACCGGCGTGAAGATCTTCAACTGGGTCGCCACGATGTGGCGCGGCTCGATGACCTTCGAGACGCCGATGCTGTTCGCCGTCGGCTTCATCTTCGTGTTCACGATCGGCGGCTTCACCGGCCTCATCCTCGCGATGGCGCCGATCGACATCCAGCTGCAGGACACCTACTACGTCGTCGCGCACTTCCACTACGTGCTGGTGGCTGGTTCGCTCTACGCGATGTTCGCCGGCTTCTACTACTGGGGCCCGAAGTGGACCGGCCGGATGTACAGCGAGACGCGCGGCAAGATCCATTTCTGGGGTTCGCTGATCTTCTTCAACGTGACCTTCTTCCCGATGCACTTCCTCGGATTGGCCGGCATGCCGCGGCGCTATGCCGACTACCCGCTGCAGTTCACCGATTTCAACATGTGGGCGAGTGTCGGTGGCCTCGGCTTCGGTCTGATGCAGGTCTACTTCTTCGTCGCCGTGGTGCTGCCGATGATGCGCGGCCAGGGTGAGAAAGCCCCGCAGCAGCCGTGGGAAGGCGCCGAAGGCCTGGAATGGGAGGTGCCCTCGCCGGCACCGTTCCACACCTTCGAGACGCCGCCCAAGCTGAACGCGTCGGCCACCAAGATCGTCGCCTGATCGCAGTGCGTGCCGTGATGAAACCCGACGAACGCAGGAAGAACAACCAGCGCCTCGCGCTGATCCTCGCGACGATTGCGATCGCGCTGTTCGTCGGTTTCATCGCGAAGTCGGCGCTGTTCGGCATCTGAGTTTGCGACGATGACGCAGGCCACGCCCCCGTCAACCCACGACAGCGCGCTGCGTGGCGACAACCTGCGCATGGTCGGCAAGCTGGTGGTGGTGGCGGCGCTGATGTTCGGCTTCGGCTATGCACTGGTGCCGATGTACCGCGCGATCTGCGACGCGCTGGGCATCAACGTGCTCTCGCTGGCCGAAAAGGCCCAGCCCGGCGGCTCGCAGGCGAAGCCCAACACGCAGGTCGACCGTTCGCGCCTCGTCACCGTCGAGTTCGACGCCAATGCCCGCGGCGTGTGGGACTTCAAGCCGGCGCAGCGCAGCATCCAGGTCCATCCGGGCGAACTCGCGACCGTGATGTACGAATTCAGGAACATCCAGCCGCGCACGATGGCCGCGCAGGCGATCCCGAGCTACGCCCCCAAGCAGGCAGCGCCGCATTTCAACAAGCTGGAATGTTTCTGCTTCAACGAGTACACGATGAAGCCGGGCGAAAGCCGCCAGTGGCCGGTGGTGTTCGTGATCGACCCCAAGCTGCCGAAGGACGTGACCACGATCACGCTGTCCTACACCTTCTTCGAGGTCGGCGGCAAGTTCCCGGCGGCGCCGCAGGCGGCGGCCAAGGGCGTGGGCGTGGGGTTGCAGTCATGAACGAGCGGGGAGGCGAGCTGAAGGACGCAGTGCGCCGCAAGGGCTCGTTCCTGCAGACGATGCGCGCGGTCGCGTGGTCGTTTTTCGGCGTGCGAAAGTCGTCGGAGTACGAGCGCGACGTGAGTGAGCTCAATCCCGTGCACGTGATCGTCGCCGGTGTGATCGCCGCGGTGCTCTTCATCGTGGCGCTGATCGTGATCGTGAACTGGGTGTTGGCCAGCGGGGTGGCAAGCTAGGCCGGGAAATGCGGGAGCGCCGGGGCCGCACAATGGCGGGCTCGGCGTCGATGAGACTTCAAAGAGAGATTCGGTTTCCAGGAGAAAACATGTCGGCAGCGACACAGCACGGGCAGACGCCCTATTACTTCATCCCCGCGCCAGCGCACTACCCGGTGATGGCGGCCGTGGGCCTGTTCTTCGTGATCCTCGGCGCGGGCCAGTGGGTCAACGGCGCCGGCTGGGGCAAGTTCTCGGTGCTGCTGGGCCTCGTGATCTGGGCTTTCACGATGTTCCAGTGGTTCGGGCAGGCTGCGCGCGAGAGCGAGAGCGGCCTCTACGGCGACCGCATCGACGTCTCTTTCCGCTGGAGCATGAGCTGGTTCATCTTCTCGGAGGTGATGTTCTTCGGCGCGTTCTTCGCGGCGCTCTTCTGGTCGCGTCTGTACTCGATCCCGGTGCTCGGCAGCCTGCAGAACGCGATTCTGTGGCCCGATTTCAAGGCCGTCTGGCCGAGCGTTCAGGCCGGCGCCACCGCGTCGCCCGCCGGCATCGTCGAGCCGTTCACGACGATGGGCCCGTGGCCGATCCCGACGATCAACACCGCGCTGCTGCTGACCTCGGGCGTCACGCTGACCATCGCGCACCACATGCTGATCGCCGGCAAGCGCTCGGCCACGATCGCCTGGATGTGGCTGACGGTGCTGCTCGGCATCACCTTCCTCGGCCTGCAGGGCTATGAGTACTGGGAGGCCTATACCCACCTCAACCTGCGGCTCGACTCCGGCATCTACGGCTCGACCTTCTTCATGCTGACCGGCTTCCACGGCTTCCACGTGTTCGTGGGCATGCTGATGCTGCTGTTCATCACGATCCGCCTGATGAAGGGCCACTTCACGCCGCAGCGCCATTTCGGTTTCGAAGGCGCCGCCTGGTACTGGCACTTCGTCGACGTCGTGTGGCTCGGCCTGTATGTGATCGTGTACTGGTTTTAGGGCGCGGGCGGGCCCAAGCGGGGGCCGCGCTCGAGTGGAGAAAGTGCCTCGGCGCCATGGTTGAGGTGTAGGCCGGCCTTCGGCCGGCATGACTTATCGCACCGCTCCCCAGGCCCCCTCCGAGAGGGGGTTCCAGCATGTCAGACGGCACCCTCCAGCCTCCCGCCGAGCGGGAGGCTCCAGCAAGCATGACAGGCCGGCCTGGTGGCCGGCATCTCGCGCATCGCGCATCACGAATTCACCGTACTGACCTCGCGACGGCATCGCCGGACGTGAGGCCGCCTCGTCAAACATGCTGGAGTCTCCCTCTCGGAGGGAGGCTGGAGGGAGCGGTCGAACGAGCTGGAACCCCCTCTCGGAGGGGGCCTGGGGAGCGGTGCGATAAGTCATGCCGTCCGAAGGACGGCTCAGACCACGGTTGATGCACGCCGTCTCAGGCTGCCATTTTTCACCGCGTCGGAACCCCTGTCGGCGCAATCCATCCGAGCTTGTAGCTGATCAAGATGAACAGGAACAGGAGCACCGACAGGCCGACGCGCCATGCGAGTGCGCGCATCATCGTCGGTTTCTTGGGAACCCCTTCCCCTTCCTTGCCGCGCACCATGGCCACGCCGGCAAAGGCGAGCGCGCCGAGGATGGCAATGAAGGCAGCGACGATGAGGATCTTCATGCGAGCCGATTATCCGCGCCAGCGGCGCACGCTCGGGGAGTGATGCGATGAGCACGCTGAGTGCGTGGCTTCGCAGTCGCGAGGCGGTGGTGCTGGTCGCCGCGGTGCTCGGCGTCGGCCTCACGGCGCGCCTGGGCTGGTGGCAGCTCGACCGTGCGGCGCAGAAGGTCGCGCTGCAGCAGGCTCTGGAGCAGCGTGCGGCGCTCGCTGAACTGTCGGCCGAGGCGCTGGCCAGGACCGACAGCGAAGCCGCGGCGCAGCACCATCGCCGCATCCGACTGCAAGGGCGCTGGCTGGACGCCGCAACGGTGTACCTGGACAACCGCCAGATGAACGGGCGGCCGGGCTTCTTTGTCGTGACGCCGCTGCTCATCGGCGGGACGAGCCACGCCGTGCTCGTGCAGCGCGGCTGGGCCCCGCGTGACTTCACCGATCGCTGGCGTGTGCCGGCGCTCCCGGCGTCGCCGGCCGAGGTCGTGGTCGGAGGGCGGGTGGCGCCGCCGCCGGCACGCCTTTATGAATTCAGCACGGCGGCGTCGGGCCCCATCCGTCAAAATCTCGACCTGGCCGCCTACGGACGCGAGATCGGCGTTCGGTTCGCGCCGGTGTCGGTGGTTCAGGAGGCGCCGCCTGAGCCCGGCGACGGTTTGTTGCGCCAATGGCCGCGGCCCGCGGTGGATGTTCACAAGCACTATGGCTATGCCTTTCAGTGGCTGGCGCTGAGTGCGTTGATGGCAGGTTTGTATGTCTGGTTCCAACTCGTCCGCCCCCGGCTCCGGCGCAGCGCCTAGCGCCGAGTCGCCGCTCGCCTTCACGGTGCACTCGATGCCCGCGCCGTCGCTCGACGATGTGGCGCGCCGCACCGCGAGCGGCCGCCTCAAGATGCTGCTCGTGCTCGCAGTCTGTGCGGCGCCCGTGATCGCTTCGTACCTCACGTATTTCGTGATCCGCCCGCAGACGCGCAACAACTACGCGCAGCTGATCACGCCGCCGCGCGAGATGCCGGCCACGCTGCCGCTCGCCACGCTGCAAGGCGAGGCGGTGCGTCCCGCCAGCCTGCAGCGCCAGTGGTTGCTCGTGGTTGTCGCCGACGGCGCTTGCGACGCGGCGTGCGAGCGGCACCTCTTGCTGCAGCGCCAGTTGCGCGAAGCGCTCGGGCGCGACAAGGACCGGCTCGACAAGGTGTGGCTCGTCGCCGACGGTGCGACGCCGCGACCGGAGGTGATGAAGGCCATCGCGCAGGGGCAGGCCACGACGGTGCTGCGCGTGCCGCACGACGCGCTTGCGCGCTGGCTCGAGCCGGAACCCAGCCGCCGCCTCGCGGATCACCTGTACCTTGTCGACCCGATGGGCCAGTGGATGCTGCGCGCGCCTGCCGACCCCGACCCGGCCAAGCTCAAGCGCGACATCGAGCGCCTGCTGCGCGCTTCCGCCTCCTGGGACCTGCCCGGCCGATGAACACCCAACCGCTTTATGACT
>CAJPFZ010000397.1 GCA_905339355.1 Burkholderiaceae bacterium | reverse complement strand
TGTGCGCGAGTGCCCGGTGCAGCTCGAAGCGGTGATCGAGGCGGTGCATGGCGTGGCCGACGAGGACGAAATGCTGCGCGGACGCGTGCTGAGCTTCGAGGCGCGCATTCAGCGGGTGCATCTGCATCCGTCGATCCTGATGGACGGCGAGCCGGATCGTGTGGACCCCGACAAGTGGCGCCCGCTGATCATGAGCTTCCAGAAGTTCTACGGGCTCGCGCCGCAGCAGTTGCACGATTCGGCGCTGGCGAGCATCGCCGAAGGGATGTACCGCAGCCCGGACGTCGACAAGGCGAGGGTGCTGGCGCCAGCGTCGGCGTGAGCGCCCTGGGCTTCACTGGCCCTCGGCGAGCCCTTCGAGCACCTTCAGCACCTGCGCGTCACCCATGTTGCGGGCGTCGGCCAGTTCGCCGCCGGTCGTCGCCTTGACCAAGCTGCCGTCGGCGCGCAGCACGGCCACCGCCGGGATGCCCTTCCTGATCGGGTTGCCCATCTGCTGCGCGAGGTCGGTGTTCTTGTTGAAGCGCGCCACGTCCACCTTCGTGACCACGTAGCGCTGCGCGACGTGCTCGGCGAGCGGCCCGCCGGCCATCTTCTGCGCCAGCTCGCGGCAATCGCCGCACCAGTTCGCACCGAACACCACCAGCACCTGCTTGCGCTCGCTCTGCGCCTGCTGCAAGGCGCGGTTCAGCTCGACGCGGGCGTCGGCCGCTTCATCGTAGGGCAGGGCGGGGGCTGCGTGGGCCACACACGCGAGCGCGCCGGACGCGAGGGCGGCGAGCCCGAATCTGCGCAGGAAGTTCATCGCAAGAGCCCTTGGGTTGAAAGGCACGACTCTAACGAACACAATGCCGCGGTTTCAACCCAGGAGCACAAGACCATGGCAGCCACTTCAACCACGGGCGCGTCCGAAGATTTGGGCAAGCTGCTGCTGCGAGTCGCACTCGGCGTGCTGATCCTGCTGCACGGCATCGCCAAGCTTCGCGGCAGCCCGGACTTCATCATCGACCTCGTGAGCAAGGCCGGGCTGCCGGGCGCGCTCGGCTACCTCGTCTACGTCGGCGAGGTGCTGGCGCCCATCCTGCTGATCGTCGGGCTGTTCACGCGCGCGGCCGCGCTGATCGTGGCGATCAACATGGTGGTCGCCGTCGCCCTCGTGCACATGGGCGAGCTCGCGAGCCTGACCAAGAACGGCGGGTGGGCGCTCGAACTGCAGGGCATGTTCTTCTTCACCGCGATCGCGGTGGCCCTGCTCGGCGCGGGCCGCTACAGCGTGGGCGGGCTCGCGGGGCGTTGGAACTGATCGCTATCCTCCGTTGACGCGAGCGCAGCCCGAGGGATCGTTCAGGTCCACCTCGGACTTCACGCGCGACAGCTTGTTGCCGTAGTCGGAGCTGAATTCGTTGAGCAGTCCTTTCTCGGTGACGAGCACGTCGCGGCCGCCGAACAGGGGGCCGCGACCGACCAGCACCGAACTCGGCTGCTGCAGCGACTGCAGGCCCGAATGCAGTGCGAGCCGGTAGGTCGGCATGCCGTTGGCGTCGTCGCCGTCGGGTGCCATGTAGATGAGCCGCCCGCCGGCGAAGTCGGTGATGATCAACCCGCCGCAATGCGGCTGGATGTCGTCCAGCACCGTCAAGCCCTGGTAGACGAGCACTTCGTTCTTGACGAAGCGGCCGCCGCCGAGGGGCAGTTGCACAGGCACGTTGCCGGCGGCATCGAACTGGTAGCGTTTGACGAAGCTGAAGTCGCTCACGAACAGCTCGTTGCCTGTCACTCGAACGCCATTGGGATGGGCGATGCCGTGCGCCGAGCCGACCCAGTTGGGCTCGAAGGACGTGATGCGAGGGCGGGCGCCACTCAGGTCGAGCCCGACGCGTGCGACCCCTGCGAGCATGAAGAGGTTGTAGTCGGCGATCAGCAGCCGGCCGTTCGGCGCCACGGCCAGGCCATTGGGCAGTGCGAGGCGCTCCATCGGGTCGGGGCTCGCGCGTTCAACCTGCACGAAGTGCAGCGGCTGGCCGGCAACGAGCCGCGCTGCGAGAAGGTGGTTGTCGGGTGGCCCAAGCAGGCCCCAGGGCCGCTGCTGGCAGGCGGTGAAGACCCACGCGCCGATCTGTGCCAGGCCGGTGTGGTTGCAGCGGCCCGCCTCGCTGGTGGCGGGCTGTGCGATGAAGCCGCTCGCGGCCGTCTTGATCTCGAACACGCCGGTGCCGCCGCTCACGATCAGGCGGCCGTCGGGTGTCATCAACTGGTTCTCGGCATCGGCGATGCTGGCGATGCGGTCCTTCTCGAGGCAACCCGCCAGCAACGGGATGACGGCAGCGGCGAGTGCGAGCCGGCGCAGCGAAGCGATTTTCATGTCTCCTCCTTGTGATGGGATGGTCGGCGGAGATCGTGCGCCGCCGATCGCGGCCGCGACAATGACTGGCCGAGCCAGTTGCACCCCGCTACACTCGCGCCCAGGCGCTGAGGGGCGCCTGCCCGCAAAAGAGGCTCTCACCCTCGCAAGCTGATCAGTTCTCAGACGACAGCGCATCCTTCGTTCGGCCATCGCGGGAATGGCCACGCACGAACTGGAGTGTTGTCATGTCCACCTCACCGCGCCTTGCCGTGGTCACCGGTGCCGGGTCCGGCATCGGTCTCGCCCTCACCCGCAGCCTGCTCGACCGGGGCCTCGACGTCGTCGCCATCGATCGCGACGTATCCGCCGTCGATGCACGCGCCTTC
>CAJPFZ010000396.1 GCA_905339355.1 Burkholderiaceae bacterium | reverse complement strand
GCGCAGCGAACGCAGGGCATGGACCCCGCGCATGCGATCCGCCAGGCGTGCATCCTGCGCTTCCGCCCGATCATGATGACGACGCTGGCGGCAATGATGGGCGCGCTGCCGATCGCGCTGGGCCTGGGCGCCGGCGCCGAGCTGCGCCAGCCGCTGGGCCTCGCGGTGGTCGGCGGCCTGGTGTTCTCCCAGGCGATCACGCTCTACATCACGCCGGTCATCTACCTCGCGCTCGACCGCTTCAGCGGCCCGGGGCCGGTGACGACGGCAGAGACGGCGCCGGCACGCTGAGCGCGAACGGGCTCCGACGCAGCTCAAACGCCGGCGCGCAGCGCCTCGATCAGCTGTGCCACGTCGGCGTCGTCATGCGCTGCCGACAGCGAGATGCGCAGCCGCGCCGTGCCCTCGGGCACGGTGGGCGGCCGGATCGCCGGCACCCACAGCCCTTGCCGCCACAGCGCCGCCATGCGGTCGAGCGCTTCGCCGTTGCCTCCGATGATCAGCGGCTGGATGGGGGTTGGGGAGTCCAGCAGGCGGCCGATCGCCGCGTCGCCGCTCAGCGCGTCGTGCAGCCGCTTCGCGTGGGCGCGCAGGCGCTCGCGCCGCCACTCTTCCGCTTCGATCAGACGCAGGCTGGCACGCAACGCCTCGGTGACCATGGCCGGCGCGGCGGTGGCGAAGATGTAGCTGCGCGCACGTTGCATCACCCATTCGACGATGCGCGCGTCGCCGGCCACGAAGGCGCCCGCTGCGCCGGCGGCCTTGCTCAGCGTGCCCATCACGATCAGCCTCGGCGAGCGCAGGTCGAAGTGGGCCGCGCTGCCGCGACCGCCGGGACCCAGCACCCCGAAGCCGTGCGCGTCGTCGATCAGCAGCAGGGCGTCGTGACGCTCGGCCAGGCGCAGCATCTCGGGCAGCGGGGCGATGTCGCCGTCCATGCTGAACACCGCGTCGGTGACGATCAGCTTGCGCGGTGAGGTGCATGCAGCGAGCTGCGCGTCGAGCGCGGCGAGATCGGCATGCGGGAACACGTGAATCTGGGCACGCGACAGCCGCGCGCCGTCGATCAGGCAGGCGTGGTTCAGCGCGTCGCTGAACACCGCGTCGCCGCGGCCGACCAGCGCCGGCAGGAGACCCACGTTGGCGGGGAAGCCAGCATAGAAATACAGCGCGCGCGGCAGGCCGAGAAAGCGCGCCAGCTCCAGCTCCAGCGATTCGTGCGAGGCCGTGTGGCCGCACACCAGCGGCGAGGCGGTCGCGCCGACGCCCCATTGCGCCGCGCCGCGCTGCGCCGCTTCGGCGAGCACCGGATGCTGCGCCAGGCCGAGGTAGTCGTTGCCGCAGAAGGCGAGCATCTCCCGGCCCTCGACGGTGAGCCGCGTGCCGCGCACCGCCTCGACGACGCGGCGCTTGCGGCGCAGCTGGGCATTGTCGAGCGCGTCGAGCTGGTGGGCGATGCTGGCGAGCAGGTTCATGCAGGGAATCCGGGGGGAAGGTGCAGCCGCGACGCGGCGACGCGTGCGTCGGGCGGCAAGCGGTGCGGAATGTCGCCGAGGCAAGGCGCGGCGATGCGGCGTTCGAGCAGCTCGATGTTGGCTTGCTGCTCCGGCATTTGGGGGTCGATCCGGTTGGCCACCCAGCCGGCGAGTCGCAGGCCGCGCGCGGCAATGCTCTCGATGGTCAGCAGCGCATGGTTGAGGCAGCCGAGCTTGAGGCCGACCACCAGCACGAGCGGCAGCCGCAGCGCGACGGCGAGGTCGGCACCGTCCAGCGTGTGGCCGAGCGGCACGCGAAAGCCGCCCGCGCCTTCGACCACGACGACGTCGGCCTGGGATTGCAGCGCGGCTGCGCACGACACGGTGTGCGCCATGTCGATCACGACGCCATCGCGAAGCGCGGCGATGTGCGGCGACACCGCGGCGTTGAGCAGATAGGGATTGCGCAAGGCGGCCGGCGCATCGGCCGTCGATGCCGCCTGCAGTGTGAGCACGTCTTCATTCGACCATGCTCCCGCGTCGTCGCGGCTCGCGCCGGCGGCCACCGGCTTCATGCCGACCACCCGCGCGTGGCGTTCGCCGAGCCGATGCAGCAGCGCCGCCGCGACCAGCGACTTGCCGACGCCGGTGTCGGTGCCGACGACGAACACTCCGCTCATCGGACGAGCCTGCGCGCTGCGCGCTGCGCGCTGCGCGATGAGCGCTTCGCAACGGCCTGGCTCGCTCATGCCAGCGCCGGCAGCATCGCCGCATCGTCAGCCGGCGAACCATCCAGCGTTTCGTCGAGTGCGCCGAGCGCGCCCCGCACGAGGTGCGCGATCGCCTCGTCGTCGATCACGTACGGCGGCATGAAATACAGCGTCGTGCCGATGGGCCGCAGCAGCAGCCCCCGCTCCAGTGCCGCGCGGTGGTAGCGGCGCGCGAAGGACGGGTCGTCGCTCAGCACGTCCCAGGCCCAGATCATGCCAAGCTGGCGTGCGTTGACGAGGTGCGGATGTTGGTCGAGCACCTGCGCCGCCGCACTCAGTCGCTGCGCCGTGGCGCGGTTCTTCTCCAGCGCCGCGTCGGTCAGCAGATCCATGGTGGCAAGCGCGGCCCGGCAGGCGAGCGGGTTGCCGGTGTAGGAATGCGAATGCAGGAAGCCACGCGCGCTGTCGTCGTCGTAGAACGTGTCGTAGACGGCGTCGGTGGTCAGCACGGCCGACAGCGGCAGCGTGCCGCCGGTGAGCCCCTTCGACAGGCAGATGAAGTCGGGCTGCACGCCCGCCACCTGGCACGCGAAGCGCTCGCCGCTGCGGCCGAAGCCGGTTGCGATCTCGTCGGCGATCAGGTGCACGTCGTGCCGGTAGCACAGCGCGCGAGCGCGCTGCAGGTAGTGCGGGTGGTACATCGCCATGCCGGCGGCGCACTGCACGAGCGGCTCGACGATCAGCGCGGCCGTGTCCTGGTGATGCGCGGCGAGCCAGCCTTCGAGTTCGCGCGCCGCCTGCTCGGCCTGCGCTTTCGCATCGACACCTGGCTGCGCACCGCGTGCGTCGGGGCTCATCACCACCGCCGAGGGCCGCAGCAGCGGCGCATAGGCGCTGCGGAACAAGGGGATGTCGGTGACGCCCAGCGCGCCCACGGTTTCGCCGTGGTAGCCGTGCGCCAGGCTCACGAAGCCGTTCTTGCGCGGCCGGCCGACGTTGCGCCACGAGTGCGCGCTCATCTTCAGCGCGATCTCGGTCGCGCTTGCGCCGTCGCTCGCGTAGAACGCATGGCCGAGGCCCGTCCATTCGGCGAGCCGCTCCGACAGCTCGATCACCGGCTCGTGCGTGAGGCCGGCCAGCATCACATGGTCGAGGCGCTCCAGCTGGCCGTGCAGCGCGGCGCGAATGTGCGGATGGCGATGGCCGAAGAGGTTGACCCACCACGAGCTGATCGCGTCGAGGTAGCGCTTGCCGTCGGCGTCGGTGAGCCAGACGCCTTCGGCATGAACGATCGGCAGCAGCGGCATCGATTCGTGCTGCTTCATCTGCGTGCACGGGTGCCACACGGCCGCACGGCTGCGCTGCAGAAGGGATTGGTTGCGGCTCGTCATGGGCAGGTGGGGTACGGCGGCGCGCAATGTACACCATGCGCACAACCGCGCATGCCCGACAATCGCGCCCGCTTGCGCGTCACGTTCTCGGCGGTGTCGCCATGCGCATGCCGCGGCGGTAGGTCTCGGCGATCAGCATCCGCGGGCCCTCGGGCGTGACGATGCGGTAGCAGCGGGTGGCCGAGGGGTCTGGCAGACCCACGGCATCCCACAGGCGTTGCGGCAGGTCCTGCGCATCCGCAACCGCTTCCCGTCGCACCCACATTCGGGCCAGCAGGTGGCCGATGGGCAGCGTGCCGGCAAGCAGGACGGTTTCGATCGCCGGATCGAGGCCCTCCAGCGCGATGTAGGCGAGGTTGTCCATCAGCACCTCGCCATGCGCGGCGAGGAAGGTGATACGTTCGATGAAGCGTTCGCCCGGCAACTGCAGCCTGACGACGGCGGGCACGTGGCCGTGCGCCTGCTGGCTCAGCACGCGCAGGCTCACTGGTCCGCCCGCGGCGGCTTCGCACAAGCGAGTGGTCGAGCCGTCTTGTGCGAGCAGCAAGCGCAGCAGCTGGTTCGCTTCGCGCGATCCCTGGTCGGCAAACAGGCGGCGGTGGAAGGATTGTTGAGAGTTGAAGGACATGACTGAGATCGAGGTGTGCATCCGGCCGGTGGACCTGCCGCACGGACCGCGTGAGACGATGGCCCGCTTGCGCGGCGATGGGCGCTACGCGCTGCTCGAGAGCGC
>CAJPFZ010000395.1 GCA_905339355.1 Burkholderiaceae bacterium | reverse complement strand
GCGATCGTGCGCAACGCGATCAGCCGGCCACTCAAGCTGCTCTCGGCCCTGGGGCTGGCCCTGCGAGCGGCAAAGGGCTCCGAGCGACCTTGGCACATCCACGTTGTGTACTTCGCCGAGGCCTGCCTGATCCGCCTGTGGCTGGCCGAATCGAAGGCACAGCATCTGCACGCCCACTTCGCCACCAACCCTGCCGAGGTGGCGATGCTGGTTGGCAAGCTGGGCGGTCCGCCCTACAGCTTCACCGCGCACGGATCGGACATCATGGACCGGCCGGCGCAGATGGGCCTGCCGGAAAAAGTGGGCCGCGCAGCGTTCGTGGCGGCGGTGTGCTGGTACGGCCGGAGCCAGTTGATGCGCTGGATTTCCCAGCCGTTGTGGTCGAAGGTGCACATGATCGGGTGCGGCCTCGAGCCGGGATACGGCGACCGTGCCCAGCTGCCCAATGAGGGAAACCACCGCCTGCTGTGCGTGGGCCGCCTGTCGAAG
The DNA here is from genome assembly GCA_905339355.1 of Burkholderiaceae bacterium. Lineage (GTDB taxonomy): Bacteria > Pseudomonadota > Gammaproteobacteria > Burkholderiales > Burkholderiaceae_C > Albitalea. Next base: position 4,067 of record CAJPFZ010000395.1, on the reverse strand, counting down.
GAGAAAGGCCAGCTGCTGCTGGTCGAAGCGGCCGCTGTGGTGGCCGCGGCAGGCCAGCCGATGGACCTCGTGTTGGCCGGCGACGGGCCGATGCGCGCCGAGATCGAGGCGCTGATCGCACACCACGGTCTCGCGGGACGGATTCGCATCACCGGCTGGCTCGATGCCGAAGGCATCCAACACGAGATCCAGCAGGCGCGCGCGCTGGTGGTTCCGAGCCTCTCGGAGGGGCTGCCGGTCGTCATCATGGAAGCGATGGCGAGCCGCCGGCCCGTCGTCGCACCCTGCCTGGCCGGGATTCCGGAGCTGGTGATACCGGGCGAGACGGGCTGGCTGTATCCGACGGGCCACGTGACGGCTCTCGCCGAAGCCATGCAGGCGTGCCTTGCGGCCGACGCGGCGCAGCTTCAACGAATGGGCGCCGCAGCCCACCGCAGAGTCTGGGCCGACCATGATGTCGATGTCGAGGCCGGCAAGCTCGCCCATCTCCTGCTGGAATCTGCGCGCCCACCCGCAGCGCACTGAAGCGCCATTCGGTCACATCCTCGCCGGCGGCCCCTCCGGGCAGCGCCATCCTCGCGTTGTATCCTTCGGGCGCTCGACGCCACCCCCCGCCCAACTCGCTCATGAACCGCAGATACGTCCTGATCGCACCCTGCCGCAACGAAGCCAAATACCTGAGGCAAGCCATGGACAGCGTGGTGGGCCAGAGCATCCGGCCGGCGCTTTGCGTGGTGGTCGACGATGGGTCGACCGACGAGACGCCGGCGATCCTCGCGGAATACGCCGCCCGCCACGACTGGATCCGTGTCGTCACGCGGGCCGACCGCGGCGTGCGCGCCGTCGGCCCCGGCGTGATCGAGGCCTTCTACTCCGGCTACGAGACGATCCGGCCCGAGGACTACGACTACATCTGCAAGCTCGATCTGGACCTGATCCTGCCGCCGACGTACTTTGAAGAGCTGATGAAGCGCATGGAGGCCGATTCGCGCATCGCCACCTGCAGCGGCAAGTCGTACATCCACCTCAACGGCCAGTTCGTCAGCGAACGCCACGGCGACGAAACGTCGATCGGCGCGACCAAGTTCTACCGTCGCGACCGCTTCCAGGCGCTGGGTGGCTTCGTGCGCGAGGTGATGTGGGACGGCATCGACGTGCACCGCTGCCGCATGATGGGCTGGCAGGCCTGCAGCTGGGACGTGCCGGAGCTGCGGTTCAACCATCTGCGCCCGCAGGGCACGAGCCACAAGGGCTGGGTGACCGGGCGCATGCGGCACGGCTTCGGGCAGTACTTCATGGGCACGAGCCCGATCTACATGGTGGCCAACGCGGTGAACCGCTTCACCGAGAAGCCTTACGTGCTGGCCGGCCTCGCGATGCTGTGGGGCTACGTCTGGAGCGCGATCCAGCGCAAGCCGCGCTACGAGAATCCCGAGTTCCGCCGGTTCCTGCGGCGCTGGCAATGGCGGGCGCTGGTCGTCGGCAAGCAGCGCGCCGTCGAGGAGGTGCTGCAGCAGCGCACGCCGATTGCCATCGAGGCAAAACAATGAACGAATCCGACATCCTGGCGAAAGAAGGTCCGATGCCCGACAACGATGCAGTGCCGCAGCCGCCGCCGCGCTCCTGGCCGCGCTCGCGCATGCTCAACGTGTGGGTCGACAACCTCAGCATGAAGGAGCTGATGCAGCGGCTCGACGAGGGGCTGGTCTGGACGCTGAACCCCGACCACCTGTACCACCTGCAGCGCAACCGCGCCTTCTACGACGCGTACCGCCAGGCCGACTTCATCACCTCAGACAGCAAGTACGTGTACTGGGGCCTGGGCTGGATCGGCCGCCCCATTCAGGAGAAGGTGTCGGGCTCGGACATCGTGCCCACCTACTGCGCCCACCATGCCGGCAACCCGGCCGTGAAGGTGTTCCTGCTCGGCGCCGCGCCGGGCATCGCGCAGACGGCGCTGGAAAAGATCAACGCCCGCACCAACAGCAAGGTGGTCGTCGGCGCGCATTCGCCGTCGATGAAGTTCGTCACCGACAAGGCCGAGATCGACGAGGTCATCAAGATCATCAACGACAGCGGTGCGACCTGCCTGATCGTGGGGCTGGGTGCCCCCAAGCAGGAGATCTGGATCGTCGAACACCGCCACCTGATGCCCAAGGTCAAGGTCTACATGGGCGTGGGCGCGACAATCGACTACGAGGCCGGCGTCGTCAAGCGCGCGCCGCGCTGGATGACCAAACGCGGCCTCGAATGGGTCTACCGCATCACCACCGAGCCGAAGCGCTACTGGCGCCGCTACGCGCGCGACATGGAGTACTTCTGGCTGCTGCTGAAGGACGGGCTCGGCCTGTACCGCTCGCCCTGGGGCGGTGGCCGAACGAAGCCCTGATCGGCGCGCGCAGGCAAGCACCGTTCGGGCGAACGGTGGATTCGTGCCGGCAGAAATGATCAATCAATGAGGACGTTCCGATGATTCGAACCGCCATGGTGGGCCTGGGCAAGATGGGCCTGTCGCATCTGTCCATCCTGCGTGCACATCCGCAGCTGGATCTCGTTGCCGGCTGCGACGCGACCGCCTACCTGACCGACATCCTGACCAAGTACTCGGGCCTGAAGTGCTACGGCGACTTCGACCGCATGCTGGCCGAAGAACAGCTCGACGCGCTGGTGGTCGCCACGCCGTCGAAGCTGCACGCCGACATGGTCGAAAAGGCCCTCAACAAGGGCCTGCACGTCTTCTGCGAAAAGCCCTTCGTGCTCGACGTGAAAGACGGCGAAAAGCTCGTCTCGCTGGCCGAGAGCAAGGGGCTCGTGAACCAGGTCGGCTACCACTATCGATTCGTCGGCGCGTTCAAGGAGGCGGCGCGGCTCGTGAAGTCGGGCGCGCTGGGCACCATCCACCACGTGCGCGCCGAGGCCTACGGCCCCGTCGTGCTGCGCCCCAAGGGCGGCACCTGGCGCTCGGCCAAGGCCGAGGGCGGCGGCGCGCTGTACGACTACGCCTGCCACGCGATCGACCTGGTGAACTTCGTCGCCGGCACGCCGGCCTCGGTGGGTGGCGTCGTGCGCCACGGCGTGTTCTCGCAGGACGTCGACGACGAGGTCTACTGCACCTTCCACTACAAGGACGGCGCGAGTGGCCAGCTGTGCGTCAACTGGAGCGACGAGAGCTTTCGCAAGATGTCGACCAAGATCTCGGTGTGGGGCACCAACGGTCGCATCACCGCCGACCGCCAGGAATGCCAGATCTATTTGCGCGAGCCGCACCCGGCCGTGCAGGGGCACGGCAAGGGCTGGACCATCCGCTACACCACCGACCTCACCGAGGAGGTGTGGTTCTACCTGCGCGGCGAGGAGTATTCGGCGCAGATCGATTACTTCGCGCAGAGCATCGCCACCAAGCGCACTCACGGCGAGAACACCTTCCGCTCGGCGCTCGATGCCGACCGGGTGGTGTCGATGATCGTCGGCGACATTCCGATGCCGGTGCACGCGCCCAGTCCCGCAACCTCGCCCAAGAGCTTCTGGGGCCGCGTGTTCGGCTGATTCGAACGGAAAGAGGACAAGCAAAAAATGGATCGAGTTCTGTTCGGCGACAACCAGTTCTTCGGCGTGAACCACATGTCGGAGGAAAAGGCGCGCGCGCAGTCGATGCGCTTCCAGGACCTGCAGGCCATCATCGACGTGCTCGACGCGGCCTACCAGGAAGGCATTCGCACCTTCATGTGCACGACCCACGACCGGGTCGCCGAGGTGTGCGACTACTTCCGCGCCAACCAGGCCAAATATCCGGACTACGAGTTCTTCCCGTGCATGCCGTACGCCCACAAGTACGCCAACGCGGTGACCGAGCACGGGATGATCGAGGCTTTGCGCCTGTTCCTGCCCGAAGACGGCGCGCTGCGTTCGATGGTCAAGGGCGGCGTGGCGCTCGCCAACAAGGACATCGAGGCGATCATGCAGTTGCTGATCGACGCCGAGATGAAGATGTTCCACGGCCTGAAGACGCCGGTGATCTTCATCCAGAACGTGATCACGGACCTGCTGCTGGGTCTGAAGATGGACGT
>CAJPFZ010000394.1 GCA_905339355.1 Burkholderiaceae bacterium | reverse complement strand
GGCAGGGGCGGCACGTGGCCGATCGTGTTGAGCGCGCGCCGCAGCTGCGCGAAGACGCCAGTCGCGCCGATCAGCAAGGTGACGACCCCGAGCAGCCCGGCCCACCACCCGTGCGGGTCGCGCCAGGCCGATTCGATCATCGTCTCGATGCTGCGCGCCGCGTCGCCGCCGACCAGCCCCTCGATCTGGCTGACGATGTGGCCGCGGGCTGCTTCGGGGCCGAGCGCGGCGCCGGCGATGGCAATCGCCACCACCAGCAGCGGCGCCACCGCGAACATCGTGTAGAAGGCGATCGCCGCGCCGAGCTGTGCGCCGCCGTCGCGCGACCAGCGCTTGCCGGCGGCGAGGAGCAGGCGCAGCGGCCGTGGCCACTGGATCGAGCGAAGCGCAGGCATGCGCCTGCGATGAGAGAGGCTCTCCATGCCGTCCTGAAGCACTTGGTATGCCCGTGGCATGCGTCCTGGGGCTGCAGTGCCGCAGCCCGAAGGCGTCGCCACGCCGCCGCCGCAAATCCCTCCCGACGGCGAATGAATTACACGCCCGGCTGTAGGTCCTATGCACACGCCTGCCCATCCACCGTGCGCATTGCCCGGTAGGGATCCGGGCCGAGGGTGGCATGTCGTTTGCCACTGATTCGCGTGACCCCGCGGCGTCGCATGGGTATGTACAGCCCGCGCCGCCCGCAACCCAAGTCTTGGAGATCCAGATGCAGCAAACGCTTCGTGCCGACCGTTCCGCCGACCACCCGACGCGTGAACCTGCGGACCATGCCAACCTTGATCGTCGCCGCCATCCCAAGCACCCGAAGAGCGCCGTCGCACCGGCCAAGGGTGGAGCACGGCCGGATCGGCCGTCGTTGCGCGGATAAGCCGCGCCTGAGTTCCCATGCCGGCGCCGACACCACGGGTTGAATCTTTCTCCCGCGGCGAGGCGGCGCACGGCATCTCCTTGCCCGAGGGCGTTCACGGCCTCGGCGACAGCGCGTTGGGGCGCGGCGCGGCCAAGGCGCTGCACAGCGCGCGCCGGCTGGCGGCCTTGCCGGTGGCGGGTTGGTCGCGGGTCATCGGCACTCCGAGCCCATCGGGCCTTACCGCCGACTGCGGGCGCGGCGAAGCGGCGCTGGAGCGCCACCACGCGCGTTGTCTGATGCGTTCACTGCGCCAGCCGCTCGTCGGCGGCAACCACGCCGAACTGCTGATCGACGGGCCGGCCACCTATGCCGCGATGTTCGCCGCCATCGATGGCGCGCGCAGCCACATCAACCTCGAGAGCTACATCGTCGAGGCCGACGGGCCGGGCGAGGAGCTGGCCCGGCGCCTGATCGCCAAGTGCCGCGAAGGGGTCAAGGTCAACCTGCTGTTCGACGGCTTCGGCTCGCTGCGCACGGCTTCCGCCTATTTCGACGCGCTGCGTGCCGCCGGCGTGCAGCTGTGCGAATACAACCCGCTGCGCTCGTGGCGCAAGCTGCTCAGCCGCGGCGTGCACCTGCGCGACCATCGCAAGCTGCTGGTGGTCGACGGGCGGGTCGCCTTCCTGGGCGGCATCAACATCAGCGGCGTGTACTCGGCCGGTTCTCAGCCGCAGCACGGCGCCGATGCGCACACGCCTTGGCGCGATACCCACTTGCGCATCGCCGGTCCGCTGGTGACCGAGCTGCAGCGGCTGTTCGTCGCGCACTGGAACAAGCATGCCGTCGCCGCCATCCAGCCGGCGAACTACCTGCCGCCGACAGCCGCGCTCGGCAGCCTGCGCGGCGCGATCGCCTCCTGCGAGGCCGGGCGGCGGCGCAACCCGTTCTACCGCGCGCTG
>CAJPFZ010000393.1 GCA_905339355.1 Burkholderiaceae bacterium | reverse complement strand
CTGTCTTCGACCTCTTCAAGATCGGCATCGGGCCGAGCAGCTCGCACACCGTGGGGCCGATGCGCGCGGCGCGGCTGTTCGCGTTGCGGCTGGCGCACGACGGCCAACTCGGCGCGGTGGCGCGGGTCAAATCCGATCTCTACGGCTCGCTCGGCGCCACCGGCAAGGGGCACGGCAGCGACAAGGCCGTGCTGCTCGGCCTCGCCGGGCATGAACCGGACACGGTCGATGTCGATGCCATTCCCGCGTTGCTCGGCGCCATGCGCGAACAGCGATCGTTGCTGCTGGCCGGCACGCATGCGGTGACGTTCGACGAAGCCGCCGACCTCGTGTTCCATCGTCGCGAGAGCCTGCCCTTCCATGCCAACGGCATGCGCTTCACCGGCTACGACGGCGCAGGCGCGGAAGTGATCTCGCGCACCTACTACTCGGTGGGCGGCGGCTTCGTGGTCAGCGAAGAGGTGGCGGCCGACGGAACGCGCCACAAGCAGATCGCACCCGACACGACAGTGCTGCCCATGCCCTTCCACTGCGGGGCCGAGCTGTTGGCGCTGACGCAGCGGCACCGGCTGAGCATTGCGCAGGTGATGCGCGCCAACGAGCGCCACTGGCGCAGCGACGCCGACATCGACGCCGGCCTGCTGCGCATCTGGCAGGTGATGCAGGCCTGCGTCGAACGCGGGCTGCGCACCGATGGCGTGCTGCCGGGCGGCTTCAAGGTGCGCCGGCGCGCGGCCGACCTCCACCGCCAGCTCTGCGCCAACCCGGAGGCCGCCCTGCGCGACCCGCTGCAGGTGCTGGACTGGGTCAACCTGTACGCGCTCGCGGTGAACGAGGAGAACGCTGCAGGCGGGCGCGTCGTGACGGCGCCGACCAATGGCGCGGCAGGCATCGTGCCCGCAGTTCTGCACTACTACACCCGATTCGTTCCCGGCGCGAGCGACGCGAGCGTCGTCGACTTCCTGCTCACCGCTGCCGCGATCGGCATCCTCTACAAGGAAAACGCTTCGATCAGCGGTGCCGAAGTCGGTTGCCAGGGCGAGGTGGGCGTCGCCTGTTCGATGGCGGCCGGCGCGCTGTGCGCGGTGATGGGGGGCACCCCGGAGCAGGTGGAGAACGCCGCCGAGATCGGCATGGAGCACCACCTGGGCCTCACCTGCGACCCGGTGGGCGGGCTGGTTCAGATCCCTTGCATCGAACGCAACGCGATCGCCTCGGTGAAGGCGATCAACGCGGCGCGCATGGCACTGCGCGGCGACGGCACGCACCACGTGAGTCTCGACCAGGTCATCAAGACGATGCGCGAGACGGGCGCCGACATGATGACCAAATATAAGGAAACGGCGCGCGGCGGGCTGGCGGTGAACATCGTGGAGTGCTGAGGGCGCACGCCGGCGCCGGCTGAAACAATTGATGCAAGGCGGCGGACGGCGTGAAACGCCGGCGATACGCGCGCCCGCGATGCTGCGGTCTTCAAATCGGAGACCGACATGACCCCCTCGCAGATCTCTCTCGTTCGCAGCAGCTTCGAACTCGTCGCGCCGATCGCGCTGCAAGCGGCCCAGCTCTTCTATGCACACCTGTTCCAGGCCGATCCGTCGCTGCGCTCGCTGTTCCGCGGCGACATCGAACAGCAGGGCGAGCGTCTGATGGTGATGATTGGCCGCGCGGTACAGATGCTCGACCGACCGCAGATGCTGGTGCCGGCCCTGCGTGCACTCGGCGCCCGCCACGACGGCTACGGTGTCCAGGCGTCGCACTACGCGACCGTCGGCGCGGCCTTGCTCAAGACGCTGTCGCTCGGCCTGGGCGCCGCCTTCACGCCGGAGGTTGCGCAGGCCTGGACCGCCTTCTACGGCCTCGTCAGCCGCTGCATGCTCGAAGGCGTCGAACAGCGCCTCGCTGCTTGAATGCCGGCAGGTCGATGCGCAACGGCGTCGATCGACGCGTCGTGCTCAGCGCCGGCGGTGTCGGCCCGCCGCTTGACGTCCCGCCAGACCGAGCTCGTCCAGCGCACTTTCGCGCAATTGCTCGCCGCGCGCGGCGCCTTCGCACAAGCGTTCTTCGTGCGGCTGTTCCAGCTGGACCCGGGGCTGCAGGCCGTCTTTGCGCCGACCGTCGATGGCGCCGAGCTGTGGTGTGCGTTCGACGGACTGGTCAACGGCGCTGCCGCACGGCCGGGCAGCCTCGGTCCGCGCCACCGCGCCGGCCGTCTGCGACGCTACGACGTCGACACGCTCGCCCGCGCCTTCTGCGACTGCTCGCGCACGCGTCTCGGCGCCGGCTTCGACAGCGAACACGAACAAGCTTGGCATGCCGCGGTCGGCTGCCTGGCCATGCATGCAGATCCCGCCGCCGAAGATGAGCGTTCGCGCGAGGTCGCCGGCCGGTCGTGAACCCCTCAGACGCCTGAGCGCCCTACCTCGATCCCTTGCCCATCTTCCCCTGCATCACTTCGAGCAGGTGCTGCCTGGCCTCGGCGAGCTGGGCCTTGTCGGTGTCATGCACCTTGCGGAAGAAGGCGGCGCACTCGGGGGAGTTCGCCTTTTCGGCATCGAGGATGTACTGGTCGTACGCCATCAATGCCTGCGCCTTGTTTTGAATCAGGGTGATCCAGTCGTATTCCAGGTTGCTCAGGGGATGGCGATCGGTGGAATTTTCCTGCATGGCGAGGCCTTTCAAGTCAATTGGCGGTGGAGGCGGCATCGGCACGTCGTGTCTTGCCGCTCGCCGGTTCTGTGGAGCAGCAAATGCCGCTCCCGCAAAGGCGGAAGACCCCACCGGGAAAGAGGTCCGGTTGAGCGCTCAACCAGGCTGCCGCGGCTTGCTGGCCGCGATGAACGCCACCACGGTCTCGGCTAAGCTGTGCGCTGTCGTCGGAGCCAACAGATGTGGATATCGAGCTCCTGTTGTCCTTCACGCACGCTGACGTGGGCAGTGGTCATTGCACTGGCCGCGGCTTCCAGCGCCGCGTGCGCGCAGGACAAGCCGCGGGTTGCGCTGCCTTATGTCACCGTGACGGGGACGTCGAGCGACCCGGTCGAAAAGTCCTATCGGAAGATGGTCCACGGCATGGACTTTTTCGAGCGGGCGCGGGCGGCACTGGCGCCCAATGCAACTCTGCGATTCAAGCTGCTGCCGCGCAAGCGGGGGACCCACCTGGACGACATCGTGCTCGAGGTGATCGGATCCACGTTCGCCTATGAAGTGCCCATCGCGGCCGACCGCACTTTCGTGCTGCCGCGAGACCCGAAGGCGCTGCGCGAGGATGCCGTCGTCTCGCCCAACCGCAAACGGCTGAGCATGACGTGGCGCACCGAGATCCGCACGCCCGGGCTGCCACCGGGCAGCCGGCGGCTCGGGGATCTTCGTCTCGAATGCCTGGTGGGCATGGAGGCCGACCTTGTCTCCAACAACGGGCCGATCGCCCGGATCGCAGACCTGTTCACCGACAACAAGCGGTATTGCGAACGCAAGGAGGCGAAGTACCTGTTCTTCGCCGAGCGGCCGCTGTTCAGCGTGACGCTGGTGGATGGCGCGCGCAGGGAAGTCCTGCCGATCGACCAGCTGTACGCCATGGCGAGCGACGACCCGGGTCTCGAGCAAGACCTGCCCTTCTGCGACTGCGAAATGCTGGTCGACCGCACCTACTTTCTCCCGCTCGGCGACCCCAGCTGGCCCAACGACACGCGGGTCGAGTTCGAGTACATGGACGACGGCCCATGACGAGCGCAGTGATTCGCCTCGCGTTTTGCCTCAGCGCCTGCTTGGCCACGGCATGCGCCGGCCCCGGCGCTTTCGACCCTCCGCCGCAAGGCCGCGGATCGGTCCGCACGCCCACCGGCGAGTCGCTCTCGCCACAGGCCGCGATGGACAGGATCACCATCGGCAAGAGCACGCAAGCCGATGTCTCCGCCGCGCTCGGGGAGGCCATCGCCATAACGTTCGACAGCGGCTATGACGTGTGGGTCTATCGATGGGCCGGCTCGGAGCCCACGACACGGGCCGCCACCGAACTGGTGGTGCTGTTCGCGCCCTCGGGTGT
>CAJPFZ010000392.1 GCA_905339355.1 Burkholderiaceae bacterium | reverse complement strand
GTCGTTCAGCGCGGGGCCGCCCGGACAGCGCGCCAAGAGACCCTGGATGCAAGCCTTGATCCTCCAGTCCACATTTCGTCTCCGACGCGGATCGAGACGCGTCTTGCCGCGCAGTATGGCATCGGCGTTCGCAGCATCGCCGTGACGGATTGCGCGTTGTGCTCAGCTCGCTGCGGCACGTTCCGGCCGGTGGCTGGACTGGTCCGCCTCCACCGCGTCTCGGGCACGCAGCATCGCGCCGAGCAGCATCTTGAAGCTGTGGTGGTCGGGCCCGATGTCGGTCAGCACGGACGCGTCGACCACCTGCAGCGCGGCGCCGGGCTCGTTGACGCCCGCGGCTTTCAAGGCCGCCAGGTCCACCGAGTGGTGCAGATGAATTCCGGGGATGTACACCTCCGGCCGGCGCGACCTGCACAGACCTCGGAACGGCGGGTTCCCCCGAGCCTCGTCTGTGGCTACACCAATGGCCTGCACTCGCGCGCGCAGCGACAAGTCGGGATCGTCGTGCCACGAATACGCATCAGGCACGACGACCTGCGCGTAGACGCTGTACCGCGGCGCTGCGGAAAACACGCCGAAGCGGTTGTAGAACGCCTCCGCCAGGAGGCCCGGCGACATTCGCCGTGCCAGCTTCATCACTGCATTGCCGGTCGGCAGGCCGAATACCGCGCGCTGCTCGATGCCGAAATCGAGTTCGCGAAACCCGAATCGCGCGGGACGTGCGGTGTAGAGGGCGGCTGGACTCGATCCGTACATCGCGGGGAACACCATGCCTTCGCGCGAATGGACGATGCGTGGCGGCGCCAGCTCGTCGGTGTGTCCGAGGTAGCAGAAGGCGTGGTCTGACACCATCGGCCGGCGCAGGCCGCGTCGCAGCGAGCGCTCGAGCAGCCCTGGCGTATGCAACGCTCCGGCCGCCAGCCAGACGCGTCGGGCACGAAAGGTCTGGGTCGCCGTCGTCACTTCGGCGAAGCGGTCGTTCCACGAGAAACCGGCGGCGGGCTGCTGCAGCAGCGTGAGGCGCGCGCCGCGCTGCCTCGCGAGTTGCCGCAGTTGCTCGCGAGGCCGTATCGGCCGCCACGGAACGAAGAGCGACGCCGAACCGAGCCGCTGCAGGATGGGCGTGCGCGGATAGAAGCGCGCAAAGGCTGCGGCGAATTCGTCGTCGCTCGCCTGCGCGAAGTTGTTGCGCCCGCCGGTCGGAATGACGCCGTGCCAGTCGTTGCCCAGCCCGCCCTCGCCGTGGTACGCGCAGGGCACGGTGCCGCGTTCGTCGTAGTAGCTGAAGCTGCCTTGCGCAGGCCCGCACAGCACCAGCACGCGGGGGCTGTGTTCGAGCCCGAGCACCGCGCCCAGCGCGGCCAGGCCCGAACCGATCACGATATCGTCGAAATCCATAGGCGGTTGCTCAGACAGGTGTAGCCATACCAGCGCATGCCGAGCGCGCGAAGCAGCAGGTCCAGCGGGCGCAGCACGCACGGCCTGCTGCCGGCCAGGCGCAGCAGAACGCCATAGGCACGGAAGAGGCGGCCTTCGAGCGCGCTGCCGAAGGGGCGCTCCACCACGCGCAGCAGCGCGCGGCGGCGACCGCCTGCCTCGGGCCATTCGGGCGCCGTCATGAAGCGTGCGAACTCGTCGAACGAGGTCGCGACCGAAGCGCCGCCGGGCAGTTCGCTGCTGTCCTCGTACATCAGTCCCACCGTGAGGACCTTGGCCTGAGGCAGCGCGAGCGCCTCGGTTTCGGCATCGAACTTCACCCGCGGATAGCGGTAGCAGCGCGTGATGCGGTTCACGATGGTCGAGGACGACGAAACGTAGACGATCTCCTGGACGCGCGACGCACCGAGGTGCGCCAGCATGTCGCGGTTCTCGCGCGGATCGCCGGAATAGGACAGCACCCAGACCCGGTCCGCCGGCGAGAACTCGAACGAGCCCAGGTCGGCGTGGCCGATCGCGACCACGCCTGACAAGGCCGGCCGATTGGCGAGGGCGCGCCACACGCGCGAGCCGCGGCCCAGGACGACGTTGCGCATGGCCTCAGCGCCCGCCACGCGCGAACACGCCGCGAACGCGTTGCCAGAGTCGCCCGGCCCGGCCGGCATGGAACAGCTGCAACTCGCGCTGGTTGCGCTCGATGCGCGACAGCAGCGATGGATCGAGCGACGAGGGCACGCCGTCCCCGAAGTTCGCGTCCGCCTGCGCTGCAGTCTTGCAGCTGATGACGACGGTCGACACTTCGGGGAACGAGAGCGGGTAGGCGATGGCCCCGGCATGGGCCGAACCGGCGGCTTCGGCGACGAAGGAAAACGAGCGCGCCTGGCGCGCCGTCGCGCGGATGCGGTCGCGGTCCCACTCGCTGCGCTGGTCTGCGGCGTCTGCGAAGGTGCTCGCTTCGTCGTACTTGCCGGTGAGGAATCCGCCCCTCAGCGCCGAGCGCGCGATCACGGCCACGCCGCTCTTGCGCAGCCGTTCACGCCTCGCCGCCAGCGGGTCGGGGTCGAGCAGGCTCACGGGCATCTGGATGCCGTCGATGAGCGCGTGCGCGAGCACGCGGTCGACGTCCGCCGCGTTGCGCAGCGACACGCCGCAGAAGCGGATCTTGCCGTCGCGCTTGAGCCGATCGAGTTCCGCGTACAGCGCTTCGTCGCGGCCGTGGGGCGCCCAGTGAATCTGATAGAAGTCGATGCGGTCCGTGCCGAGCCTGCGCAACTGTTCCTCGACCAGGGCGGACATGCCTTGCTGCTGGCCGGAGTACTTGCTCGCGACCATCCAGCGGTCGCGGCGGCCCGTCAGGAAGCGGCCGAGCACGGCTTCGGAATCGCCGTAGACGGCGGCGGTGTCGACGAGGTTGCAGCCCAGCTCCTCGGCCCTTGCCAGCGCGTCGAGCGCCTGCGCCGGATCGACAGGCCCGTAGCTCTGTCCGCCGATCGCCCAGGCACCGAAGCTGCGTTCGGACACCTGCTGGCCGGTGCGGCCGAAGTTGCGGTATCGCACGGTCGGCTCGGCTCAAGCCGCCATGTCGGCGTTGGCGAGCGAGATGGTGAGCCGCCGCTTGCCCGAGGGCGTCGATGCGATCGAATCCACCTCGATGATCTCCACCCGCATCGCCGCACCCGCCGTCGCCTGCACCTTGGCCGTGAGCTTATCGCGCCGCTCGGCCGTCCAGGGTTGCGGCACCACCAATCGGAACTGCACCGCGTCTGGCGCCGTCTGCACCACCTGCCACTGCTTGACGTCGGGCCAGTCGAGCATCACGTAGACGAAGAATTCGCCGGGCACGTGGCGGCCGTCCGGCGTCTCGATGAGATCGAGCACGCGGCCGTCGATCGACGCGAGCAGCGGCAGGCCGCGGCCGCATGCGCAGGCGGTGCCCGCATAGGTGGCGCGGTCGCCGTTCAGGTAGCGCACCATCGGCATGCCGTAGTTGTGCAGATCGGTGACCGCGACGTCGCCCGAGCTGCCCACTACCGGAGCGCCTGCGCTGTCCAGCGTTTCGAAGACGAGGTGGTCGGCGTTGACGTGCAGGCCCTGATGCCGGTCGCATTCGGAAGCCATCAGCATGACTTCGCGCGAGCCGTAGGTGTTGAAGACGGGGCAGCCGAAGGCTTGTTCGATGTCGCGCCGCTGCGGGCCGTGCAAGGCCTCGGCGCCGGTCAGCACGCCGCGCACGCCGGACAGTGTCTTGCCGGTCTCGATCATGCGTCGCGCCACCACCGCCACCGGCGTGACGTAGCCGACGACGGCCTTGGGTCGATAGCGCACGATCTCCTCGATGCGTTCGTCGATGTTGGCTTCGCTCAGCGAGAAGGCGTCGAAGAACCGGCGGTTGAAGGCACCGTGGTACAGCCGGTCCTTGAACCCGCCCCACCCGCCCTTGCGCAGCCCCGTGCCCCACAGGTAGGCGGTGCGGGTGCCCAGGCTCGCGCCGCCCCAGCCGTAGCCGCGCCACATCACCGCGGTGCGGCGGGCATAGACGTCCATCGTGTATTCGAAGCGGAACGGGTCGCCGGTCGATCCGCCGGTCACCTTGGTGAGCGTGCGGCCCTTCCATGGGGTGGCCACCATGTCGTCGTAATTGGCGCTGATGTGGGCCTTGGTGAGCGTCGGATAGGCGGCCAGCTCGGCCACGCTGGTCAGCGCCCCGGGGCGCACGCCGTGCTCGCGCCAGTGGCGCTGCAGGAAGGGCACGTGGCGCCAGCAATGATCGAGCAGTTCGTTCAGCTTGCGCAGCTGCAGCGCATCGAGGCTCTTTCGGTCGAGCCACTGGCCGCGTTCGTATTCGGCGATGTGGGCGGCCGTGCCGCGGCGCTTGACGATGGTCTCGTAGGCCGGGAACAGCGCGTGGCGGACCAGCGGTTCGTACACGGCGGTCTCCTAGCGCGTGCCCTGCTCGGCATAGAGCGGCGGCGGCGTGACGCCCGTCGGCAGCGGCCCCTGCGCCAGGACACGCTGCGTGGCGTCGCGCAACTCGAACTGGCCGCCGCTGCCAGCGGCCGAGAAGCGCACTGTCGCCGTGCGGCCATCGGCGAGCGTGATGGTGGTGCCGATCTCGCCGGGCTTGTCGGCGCGCGCCACTGACGCCACCGCGCCGTTGGCCGACAGCACGTGCAGGAAGGCGGAAGCCTTGCCGTTCGAATCGGCCACGTCCACGCGCGCGCCGCCTTGCACGTCGCTGCGAGCGCCGGGCCAGGCCGTGACCGACACATCGGCCGCGGCGGGCGCAAGCCGGTAGACGTCGAGCGTGCTCTTGCCTTGCTTCACCCGGATCACGTCGCCTTCGATCGCCGGCGGGCTGGCGACGTTGAGCGTCCAGACCCGGCGATGGTTGGCTGCGGTCTCGGCCCGGTCGAACACGACGAAGGTATCGGGCTTGATGAACAGGAACTCGCGTTCGCTCTTCTTCACGCCGGAATCCCGCCGATAGTTCGGCGTCACCCGCGCGGAGGCGAAGGTATAGAGCGGCGTGTCGGCCAGCGCCGCGAGTGTGCAGCTCGTGCCGTAGGTCTGCTTCGCGACGGCGCCGCCGCTGTCGAAGCGCACGAGGTTGTGCAGGTCTTCGTCCTGCTGGATGCCCGAGCGCGAGAAGAGGTTGGCGTCGAGCGCGAGCCATTCGCCCTTGAAGATCACGAAGCTGCCCTGGTCGCGGTGCGCGTGGCTCTCGGTGTACGGGCCGCAGATGAAGTTGGCGAAGGTCGCGTTGCGGTCCCACGAGGAGCGGGTCATCAGCTGTCCGGTGCCCGCGCCCCAGTAAGCCGTGGCCAACCGGGACAGCGGCAGCGGTGCGATGCCCGGCTGCTCGTAAAGGAAATCGGCGTAGAACATGAAGCCGTTCTTCATCTGCGGAACCGTCGACTGCTCCAGCAGCGTGCGCGCCACGCCCGACAGCGGATCCTCCGGGAACAACGTCATCAGGATGAGCAGGTACTCGCGGTGGTAGTCGAACATCGCGGCGCTCGAGTCGCGGGCGTGGTCGCCGGTCGGCGCCAGGCGGTCCAGCGTGGGCACGATGCTGTGCATCAGGTGCGCCATCGAGGCGAGCGTGTGCGGCGTGCGGGTGGCGATGCGCTCGCCAGTGGAGCGCTCCCACCAGTCGTACAGCTGCCACAGGTTCTTCATCGCGGTGCCGTAGCCCGTGCCTTCGCGCGAGCCGCCGCCTT
>CAJPFZ010000391.1 GCA_905339355.1 Burkholderiaceae bacterium | reverse complement strand
CATCGTGACGGTCTGTGCGAGCGCGAGCGCACTGCCCAGCGCGAGCAGCGGGGCGGCGAGAAGACGTTTCAAAGGTTCTAGTCCCGGAAGTTCGTGAAGGTCAACGGAGCATCCGGCACGTCCTTGCGGATCAGCGCCATCGCCTGCTGCAGATCGTCGCGCTTGGCGCCGGTGACACGCACCGTGTCGCCCTGGATGGCGGCCTGCACCTTGAGCTTGCTCTGCTTGATGAGCGATTGAATCTTCTTCGCGGTGTCGCTGTCGATGCCGTTTTTCACGGTCAGGACCTGCTTGACCTTGTCGCCGCCGATCTTTTCGATCTTGGCGCTGCGGTCGATGTAGCGCACGTCGACCGTGCGCTTGGTGAGCTTGGCCAGAAGGATGTCCATCACCTGGCCGATCTGGAAGTCGCTGTCGGCGTAGACGGTGACTTCCTTTTCCTTCTGCTCGATGCGGGCCGACGAGCCCTTGAAATCGAAGCGCGTGCCGATTTCCTTGGCGGTCTGGTCGACCGCATTCTTCACCTCGACCAGGTTGGGTTCCAGAACGGTGTCAAAGCTTGGCATTGTGGGGGTTGCAGTGGTGCCGGAGGGGCAATTCGGATCGGCGAAAATTCTCGCATGCGAATCGAATCGGGTGTGAGCCTGAAACCCTACAACACCTTCGGCCTGCCGGCGGTGGCGCACACCCTCGTTCGTGTCGAAAGCGACGCCGACGTGCGACAGGTTGTTGACCATCCTCAACTCGGCCGCGCGCCGAAGTTCATCCTCGGCGGCGGCAGCAACATCGTGCTCACGCGCGACATGCCGCAGGTGGTGATCAAGGTGGAAGTGATGGGGCGCCGCCTGGTCGAGGAGCACGCCCGCGGCTGGATCGTCGAAGCGGGCGCCGGCGAGAATTGGCACGAGTTCGTGATGTGGACGCTGGCCCAGGGCCTGCCGGGCCTGGAGAACCTGGCGCTGATTCCCGGCACCGTCGGCGCGGCGCCGGTGCAGAACATCGGCGCCTACGGCGTCGAGTTGCAGGACCGCTTCGACTCGCTCGATGCGGTGGACCTGGTCACGGGGCGCAGCCACACCCTGCGCGCGGCCCTCTGCGCCTTCGGCTACCGAGACAGCGAGTTCAAGCATTCGCTGGCCGGCCGCAGCGTCATCACGCGGGTGCGCTTTTTCCTGCCCAAGCCGTGGCAGCCGGTGCTCGGCTACCTCGAACTCGAACGCAAGGTGGCCGAAACCGGCATCACCCAGCCGAGCCCGCAGCAGATCGCCGATTGGGTCATCGCGATCCGCCGCGCCAAGCTGCCCGATCCGGCGCAGATCGGCAATGCCGGGAGCTTCTTCAAGAACCCGGTCGTGACGCCCGAGCAGTGCCGCGACATCATCGGCCGCGACCCCGAAATCGTGCACTACCCGATGCCCGACGGCAGCGTCAAACTTGCTGCCGGCTGGATGATCGATGCCTGCGGCTGGAAGGGAAAGACGGTCGGCAAGGCCGGTGTCTACGAGAAGCAGGCGCTCGTGCTCGTCAACCGCGGCGGCGCCATCGGCTCCGAGGTGATGACGCTCGCGC
Source organism: Burkholderiaceae bacterium (assembly GCA_905339355.1). Classification (GTDB taxonomy): domain Bacteria; phylum Pseudomonadota; class Gammaproteobacteria; order Burkholderiales; family Burkholderiaceae_C; genus Albitalea. The sequence continues at coordinate 6,731 of CAJPFZ010000391.1, read as the reverse complement.
GGGCGATCCAGGAAAGCGTGTACGGGCGCTTCGGCATCCGGCTGGAGCCCGAGCCCGTGGTGGTGTAGGGAGCCTGGCGGGTCCCTACACCAGGACTGCGCACGGCCCCCTCCAGCCTCCCTCCAAGAGGGAGGCTCCAGTTCGATCGACGGCTCCCCCCGCCCCCTCGCAAGCGAGGGGGCTCCTGCTTGCTTGACCAGCCGGCAGGCTTTACCTTCCGGCGGAGGGCAAGCCGGCGGGCAGCCAGCCCAGGCTCTGGCACAGGTCGCGCGTGATCATCAGGTGGCGCTCCAGCGCGTCCAGCGCGGCGTGCAGGTCGGGCCGCGCCGGATCGGCCGAGGCCTGCTTGAGCGACTCGGCGTGTTCGACCACCGCCCGCAGGCCCAGGCTCAGCGCGGCTCCCTTCAGCGCATGGGCCTGGCTCCACACCGCGCTGCGATCACGGCCTTCCACCGCTTCGCGCAGGCGCGCGAGGCTCACCGCGTGGGCGTCGAAGAAGCTGGCGAGCAAGGCGCCGAACTTCTGCGGCGACAGCGAGGCGTGCATCTGCTCCACCGTGCCGCGGTCGACGATGTCCGCGTTGGCGTCCGGCGCGCTCGGCGGGGGCGGCGGCGAGGCGATGGAGGTGATGCCGCCATAGCGCGCGAGCAGCTCGCGCAGCTGCGGCAGGTGGGCCGGCTTGGTCATCATCTCGTCCATGCCGGCCTGGCGCGCCTGGTCCTGCGACTCCTGGAACGCGTCGGCGGTCAGGGCGACGATCGGCATCGCGCCGCGCGGCAGCGGCAGCGTGCGGATGGCGCGCGTGGCCGCAAATCCGTCCATCACCGGCATGTGCAGGTCCATCAACACGATGTCGAAGTCCTGCTCCTGCGCGGCACGCACGGCTTCTTCGCCGTTCTCCGCGAACACCGTGTGGTGCCCCAGCTTGTCGAGCACCGCCTCGAGGTAGGCGCGGTTGACCGGATGGTCCTCCGCCACCAGCACGTTCAGCGGGCGTCCGGCGCTGTCGGCATGCGCGGCGCTGGCATTGGCGCCCGGCGCCGGCGGGCCGATCTTCGGCAGTGGCACCGCCAGCACGAAACTGCTGCCTTCGCCGGGAGCGCTCTTGACGGTGATGTCGCCGTTCATCAGCCGCGCCAGGCTGCGCGAGATCTCGAGCCCGAGGCCGGTGCCGCCGTGGCGCCGCGAGGTGGTTTCGTCGCCCTGCACGAAGCGGTGGAAGACCCGCTGCTGCGTTTGTTCGTCCATGCCGATGCCGGTGTCGATGACCGTGAACACCACGCTGCCGGCGGCGGCGCCGGTGCCGGCTTCGACCTTCAGGTGCACGTGGCCGACGGCAGTGAACTTGACGGCGTTGCTGAGCAGGTTGAACAGGATCTGCTTGAGCCGCGTCGGGTCGGCGCGCACCCAGCGCGGCACGTCGGAGTCCATCGTCACGTTCAGCGTCAGACCCTTGGCCTGCGCCTGCACGCGCATGAGCGCATCGACCTCGCGCACCAGCCGCGCCAGGTCCACCGCCTCGGGCACGACCTGGAGCTTGCCCGACTCGAGCTTGGAGATGTCGAGGATGTCGTTCAGGATGGCGAGCAGGTGGTTGGCCGACTCCTTGGCCGTGAGCAGGTAGCTCGTCTGCTGCGCCGTCAGCGGCGTTTCCTGCAGCAGCGACATCATGCCCAGCAGCCCGTGGAAAGGCGTGCGGATCTCGTGGCTCATGTTGGCGAGGAACACGCTCTTGGCGCGGCTCGCCGACTCGGCGTCGACCCGCGCGGCGCTCAGGCGGTCTGCCAGCAGCTCCAATCGTTCCCGCCGCTGCAGCAGCGCGCGGAACTGTCGCAGCACCACGAAGGCAAAGGCGAACAGCAGCACGCATTGGAAGATCGTCAGCGCGATGCCTTGTTTGCTCTGCGCGCGCACCGCGTTGTTGCGCTGGGTCACTCGTTCGTACAGCAGGTGCGACGCACCGAGCGAGAGGTCGTGCAGCGGCACGCTGAGCGCGTCGAGGCCGGCCAGCAGCTCGCGCATCGCCGGCGGGGTGAGTTCGGCCTGCGGCTTCTCGCCGAGGTAGCGGTCGGCATTGGCGACGAAGGCGCGCACCTGCACCATCGTCGGCGCATACACCGCTTGGGAACTCATGATGCGCGCCGCGCGCTCGTGGTCGACGAGGCCCACGCGGCTCACGAAGATGTCGTAGCGCAGCCGCAGCTCGGGTGTCGGCTCGGTGGCGCTCGCCGGCGGGGCCGCGCCCTCGGCGGTCTCGAAGAGCACATGCCGCATCTCGTTGCGCAGCCGCAGGTGTTCGGCTTCGAGCTGGAAGAAGCTCCACCCCAGGGCGTCGTTCTGGAACTGCGTCGTGGTGTCGAGCAGCTGGTACTGGCGCCACTGCACGTAGGCGGTTCCCAGCAGGACCAGCGCGAGTGCCGCGCCGATCAGCGCCAGCCAGCGGCGGCGAGACAGCTCGCGCGACCGGGGCTTGGGCGAGGAGGCGGCGCTCACCGCAATTCCAGCGCCTTCAGCTGCCAGGCGGCGCGGCTGTAGTTGATCGCGGTTCGAAGGTCGCGGCGGCTGTCGAAGGGAAAGATGATGGCGAGCGGCCCCTTGTCGCGCACCGCCATCGGCTTGTCGTCGAGCAGGTAGGCGACCATCGCATCGCCGGCCACGGCCTCGTCGACCGGGAAGTCGACACGGTAGTCGTTCAGTGCAATGGCCTTCACCGACTTGCCCTTCGCGCCGACGGCGGCCAGCAGGTCGCGCAGCATCACGCCGGTGAACTTGCGCGGTTCCGGGTACCAGGGCGTCTTGGTCGAGAAGCTGCGCTGCGGCAGCTTCTGAAGCAGCGCCATGTCGAAGGCGGCGCTCTCCGGGGTGTTACGGATGGTGATCTCGCCGCTCACGGTCAGTACCACGGGGCCGGCGGGTGCCTCGAGCGCTGAGGCCAGGGGGACGGCGCAGCAGGCGGCCGCCAGGACGCACAGGAGGCTGCGGCGGCGCACGGCGGTGGGGGCGGTCATGGCCCGATTTTGTCATTCCATGGCCCACGAGTGGCCCAGCGGGCTGACGAAAAAAACCCGAGGCCCGGAGATCGTCGGGCCTCGGGTGGAATGAACCGTCCCGTGAGTTGCCGGCAAGGGGACCGGCGGGGGTCTATCGAGGAGGGAAAGGGCGGTGCTTCACGCCGCCCGGCGGTTCAGTTGGAGGAAACGGTGCGCTTGCCGGTGATCACCACGCGCTCGAGCACGACCACCTCGGCGGGGGCGCTGACGGCGGCGTTGCGCTGCTGGGTGACCGTCGCGGCATAGGCCAGCGAGGCGGTGGTCACGACGGCGAAGATGGCGGCGAGGGCGGTGAGGCGGCTGATCATGGTGAGACTCCTTGCGGTTCGTTGCGAAGCACCCGTGGTGCGATGGAACGAACTCTAGGAGTCGCTGCCCGCTGCCGGAAGCGGCTTGCGATGAACTGCCGGAAGCCGGGGACGAGCCGCGGGGAAACCCGATGAACGGAACTGCCGCGACGGCCGGACCTCGCGTTCCGGCGGTGGAGAAAGTGCGATCAGATCGCTTCGGTGCGCGTTTGCAACCAGTCGCGCGCCTCGCCGCTCACCAGCGGCCACAGCCGCTCGCGCACCGTCACGTGATACCGGTTGAGCCACTCGATCTCGTCGGCACGCAGCAGCGCGCGGTCGATGCAGCGGGTGTCGATCGGGCACAGCGTGAGTGTCTCGAACTCGAGGAACTCGCCGAAGGCCTCTTTCTCGGGCGTCTCGGCCTCGACGTTCATCACCAGGTTCTCGATGCGGATGCCCCACCGGCCCGGCCGGTATAGGCCCGGCTCGATGCTCGTCACCATGCCCGGCTCCATGGCCATCGTCGGCTCGGGAATCGCCTTGCTGATGCTTTGCGGGCCCTCGTGCACGTTGAGGAAGTAGCCCACGCCGTGGCCGGTACCGTGCCCGTAGTCCAGGCCCTCGGCCCACAGCGGCGCGCGCGCGATCGCGTCGAGCATCGGCGACAGCGTGCCGCGGGGAAAGCGGGTGCGGCTGAGCGCGATCGTGCCCTTGAGCACCAGCGTGTAGTCGCGGCGGTGGGCCTCGGTGATGCGGCCGATCGGCCACACGCGCGTGATGTCGGTGGTGCCGCCCAGGTACTGGCCGCCGGAGTCGATCAGCAGCAGGCCGCCCTGGTCGTCGTTCACCTCGATGACGGCGTGCGATTCGGGCGTGGCGCGGTAGTGCGGCATCGCGCCGTTGGCGTTGAAGCCGGCGATGGTGTTGAAGCTCAGGCCCACGAACCCCGGGCGTTTCGCGCGCGCGGCGCTCAGCTTCTCGTCGATCGTCAGCTCGGTGATGCGTTCGCGCCCGAGCGCGGCCTCGAACCATGCATAGAACTCGCACATCGCCGCGCCGTCCTGCGCCATCGCCTCGCGGATATGCTCGGCCTCCGCGGCACTCTTGCGGCTCTTGAACAGCGTGCTGGGGTTGGTGTTCTCGAGCAGCGTCACGTGCAGCGGCACGTTCTGCTTCAGCCCCAGCGTGACGCGGCGCGGGTCCACCAGGAGCACGGCATCCATCGGCAGCGCCTTCAGGGCCGCGGCCGCTTCGCCGTACGGGGCGACGCGCACACCGTCGGCGGCGAGCCGCGCCTGCAGTTCGGCGCTCACCTTGCCTGCGCCCACGAACAGCGTCGCGCCGTGGGCGTCGAGCAGCGCATGGGCCAGGAAGACCGGGTTGTAGCTCACGTCCGAGCCGCGCAGGTTGAACAGCCACGCGATGTCGTCGACGGTGGAGATGAAGTGGTGCGTCGCGCCCTGCCGCATGAAGGCCTCGCGCACCTTCGCCAGTTTGTCGGTGCGAGCAAGCGGCGCGTGCGGCGCGAGGTGCTCGTAGACCGCGGCGGCGGGCAGGGCCGGGCGATCGGGCCAGACGTCGGTCAGCACGTCGAAGGCGGTGTCGAGCCGCATGCCGGCACGCTCGAGCGCGGCGCGAAGCTGGCCCGCCGCGGCGAGCCCGAGCACGTCGCCGTCGACGCCCACCGTCTCGCCCGCCTTCAAGTGGCTCACCAGCCAGTCGATGTGGTGCGTGGCCGTACCGGTGGGGATCTTCACCAGTTCGATGCCGCTGCCGGCAAGCTCGGCTTCCGCCTGGGTCCAGTAGCGGCTGTCTGCAAACACTGCCGCGCGGTCCTGCGTGACGACCAAGGTGCCCATCGACCCGGTGAAACCCGACAGCCATTGCCGGCCCTGCCAGCGCTCGGGGAGGTACTCCGACAGGTGCGGGTCGGACGAGGGCACCAGCACGGCGGCAAGGCCGCGCCGCTTCAAGACGGCCTGGACTTGTTCGATGCGCAGGCGAAACGCGGAGGTGCGGGTGTCCATGGTGTGGGTCCGATCGAGCCGCACACCCGATGGGGCGCGATGCGGCGGCAGTGGCTGGTCGCCGGATTCTAGGAGTCTATGGGGTTCGAGACGCTTCAGCTGGAGGCATGCTTTACAGCAGTTCGGGATGCTCTCGACGCAGCCACCCGTGTGTCCACGCGAGCAGCGCATTCGCTTGCAGCACTGCTTCCTGGAGCGCGCTGTCGGGAATGAGGTCGCCCGAGTATTCCGTCAAGTGGCGCTGTTTGCGCAGCGCGTCCAGCACCTGAACCGTTTGCGCCGGCACGCCCATCGTCAACGGCAGCGTCTGTATCGCCGTCTGATGATGGCCGGGACGGCTTGTCAATGTGCGATAGCCGTTCGCATTGAGCGCCGCGTCCGCCAGCATTCGAATCGCTGTATATGCCGCAGCGAAACGTGTTTCGGTGCTGATGGCCGCCGACTGCGCGTCGGCGATCTGGCGCTTCGCTGCTGCGAGCAGGCGGGCGACCGTCGCTTGCGCCGGCGCGATGGGGTCAAGGCTGACCCCGACCAAGTTTTGCAAGCTCATCGTCATTGCCCATCAAGTACAGCTTTGGTTTCGCCAGCACGTCCTTCACGAACGGGTCTTTCGCCTTGACACGGTCACGCCATTGCGCAGCAGTGAACACCTTCGGGTTCACTTCGCGCCCCACCAGCTGCTGTGCGGGGTACAGCAGATTCACCAGCTCAGCGAAGCCCGCCGAACCGATGATCAGCAGGTCCACGTCGCTCGACGGTGTCTCGGCGCCGCGGGCAACGGATCCGAATACGAATGCGGCCGAGATGGCTTCAGCCATGGGCGCCAGCGCATCCGTCAGGACGTCAGCCAAACCGACGGTCTTGCGCAGAATCCCCGTCAGCTCGGCGTAGACGGGACTGCTGCGGTCTGCGGCGTAGCGCACCTGATTCCCTATTCGCTCCCGTTCGAGCAGGCCGGCCTGATAGAGCTTCGCCAGTTCCTTGTTTAGTGTCCCTGGCGTCGTTCCGGTCAGCCTCGCAATTTCGCGCACATGCAGGCGCCGTTCGGGGTGAAGCAACAGCAGCGCCAGCACCCGGCGCCGGTAGTGTGCGGGGAAGAGCAATGCTGCGAGCTTCGAAGCAGAGGTCGTGGTTGTCACGGCCACGAATGTAGCACGTGAGGCTACATTCGTGGCCGTGACAACCACGATGCCGTTTTCAAGTCGGAACGTTCGCCGCAGGCTGCTCCGCCACCACCCGTGCATGGCGCTCGTAGGTCCAGTAGGCCCAGGCCCAGTCGATCATCACGATCAGCCGGTTGCGAAAGCCGATCAGGAAGTAGATGTGGGCGAACAGCCAGAACAGCCATGCGGGCAGGCCGGAGA
>CAJPFZ010000390.1 GCA_905339355.1 Burkholderiaceae bacterium | reverse complement strand
GCATGAGCCGCCGGGGCGCCGCCTGGCTGGTCAACGGCGCGCTGCTGCTGCTCGCTTCGCTCGCGATCTTTCCGCTGGTGTGGATGGTCTCGGTGTCGCTGATGCCCGCGGGCGCTGCCAACACCTCGCCGCCGCCGCTGTGGCCGCACGCGCCGACGCTCGAACACTACCGCCATCTGCTGCGCGACGGCGGCATCGCGCGCGCCTTCGTCAACAGCCTCGCGCTCGCCATCGCGATCACGCTGGTCTCGACCCTGTTCAACACGCTCGCCGGCTACGCCTTCGCCAAGCTGCACTTCCGCGGCCGCGATCGTGTCTTCGCCCTGCTGATCGCCGCGCTCGTCATCCCCGGCCAGGTGGCGATGCTGCCGCTGTTCCTCATGCTCAAGAGCATGGGCCTCGTCAACACCTACGCCGGCGTGCTGGTGCCGGGACTGGCCGGAATCTTCGGCATCTTCCTCGTGCGCCAGTACGCACGCGGCATCCCCGACGAGCTGCTGGAGGCCGCGCGCATGGACGGCGCAGGAGAGTTCCGCACCTTCTTCTCGATCGTGCTGCCGGTGCTCAAACCGGTGCTGGTCACGCTCGCGGTGTTCGCCTTTCTCGGCAGCTGGAACGACTTCATGTGGCCGCTGATCGTGCTCACCGACGGCGACCTGCACACGCTGCCGGTGGCGCTCGCCTCGCTGTCGCGCGAGCACGTGCAGGACGGCGAGCTGATGATGGCTGGCGCCGTGATCACCATCGCGCCCGTGCTGCTGCTGTTTCTCGCGCTGCAGCGCTACTACATGCAGGGCCTGCTGATGGGCGCGGTCAAGCAATGAAGCACCTGCTGGCGGGCCTCCTCTGGGCAGCCGCGGTGGCGCAGGCGACGCCGCTGCGGCACGAGCTGCTCGACGACTTTCGCGACACCTCGGCGTGGCAGGCGAGCGCCTCCGACCAGGTGCGCGCAAGCCTGCGAGGCGATGCCGACGGCAGCCTGTGCCTGGACCACGACTTCGCCGGCGTCTCGGGCTACGCCGTGATGCGGCGCGCACTGCCGATGCGCTGGCCGGAGAACTTCGCCCTCATCGTGCGCTGGAAGGGGCATGGCGCGACCAATGACGTGCAGGTGAAGTTCGTCGATGCGAGCGGCGACAACGTCTGGTGGATGAACCGTCCCAACCACCGCCTGCCCGCGCAGCTGCGCGAGGTGGCCATCAAGCGTCGCCACATCGACTTCGCCTGGGGGCCCACGACCGATCGCCGCCTTCGCGAAACGCAGTTCATCGAGTTCGTCGTCGCCGCCGGCCGCGAGGGCGGCCGAGGCTCGCTGTGTGTGGCGCGGCTTTCGCTGGACGAACGTGCGCCGGATCCGACAACCTGGCCCGATCCCGTGGTGAAGACGCAGGGCCGCCACGTCGACATCGACTGGCGCCATCGGCGCGAGTTCAACGGCCTCGAGCTGCGCTGGCCGCCCGCCGTGCGCAGCGTCGACTACGACGTGCTCGCCTCCGACGATGCGCGCCGCTGGCGGCTGCTGCGCCGCGTGCGCGGCAGCGACGGCGGCCTGGATGCGCTGTTCCTGCCCGAGAGCGAAGCACGCCACCTGCGCATCCGGCGAGTGCGCGGTGGCGCGGCACGGCCGCAAGTCGTCTTGCGAAGCGCCGCCGAGTGGCCCGCCTTCAACGCAGTGCTCGCGCGCCTCGGCGCCGACGCACCGCGCGGCGACCTGCCGCGCGCCTTCGTCGGCGAGCAGAACCACTGGACGCTGGTCGGCGTGGACGGCGGCGGCGAACGTTCGGGGCTGATGAGCGAAGACGGCGCGCTCGAGGTCGGCCGCGGCGGCTTCAGCGTCGAGCCTTCCGTCTGGCTCGATGACGGACAGCGTGTCACCTGGGCCGAGGCCGCCCCCACGCAAACCCTGCGCGACGACAGCCTGCCCCTGCCGCGCGTGCGCTGGCAGCATGCGGCCTTCACGCTCGACATCGAGGCCGCAGCCGACGGCCCGCGCGATGCGCCAAACCTGCTCGCGCGCTACGTCTTGCGCAACACCGGTTCACGCGCTCAGACCGTCACGCTGATGCTCGCCGTGAGGCCGTGGCAGGTGAACCCGCCGCAGCAGTTCCTCTCCACGCCAGGCGGCGAACGCGAGCTGCACACACTGCGCTGGCAGGGCGGCGTTCTGAGCGTCAACGATGGTTCGTCATTGCAGACGACGAGCGCGCCGCAACGCGTGAGCGCCTTGCCGTTCGACGGCGGCGCGAGCTTGCGGGCCTTGCGCGCCGCGCCGGAACTCACCCTGGTGCGCGATCCGCAGCAGCACGCCTCGGCCGCACTGCAATTTCGCATCGAGCTGCCCGCGGGGGCCAGCCGCAGCATCGGCTGGGTCGCGCCGCTCGGCGCACGGGTGCCGGATCCGAACGCCGTCACGGCCGCGGAACTCGACCGGCGCTTCGACGCGGCCGCCAGCCGCTGGCACGAACGGCTGAACCGCGTTCGGCTGCAGGTGCCGCCCGACGGCCAGCCTCTCGTCGACACGCTGCGCACCTCGCTCGCCCACATCCTGATGTCGCGCGACGGCCCGGCGCTGCGACCCGGCACCCGCTCCTACGCCCGCACCTGGGTGCGCGACGGCGCAATGATGCTGGCCGGCCTGGTGCGGCTCGGCGAGATCGATGCGGCGCGCGAGTTCGTGGACTGGTATGCCGGCCACATCTTCGACTCGGGCAAGGTGCCCTGCTGCGTGGATCAGCGTGGCGCCGACCCGGTGGTCGAGAACGACAGCCACGGCCAGTACCTCTATGCCGTGGCCGAGCTGTGGCGCCACACCGGCGACGCCGACCTGCTCTCGCGCCACTGGCCGCAGGTTCAGCGCGTGACGGCGTGGATGGAGGCACTGCGCCAGAGCGAACGCGGCGAGGCGAACCGCCGGCCCGAGCGCGCGCACCTGTTCGGCCTGATGCCGCCCTCGATCAGCCATGAGGGCTACTCCGACAAGCCGGCCTATTCGTACTGGGACGACTTCTGGGCGCTGCGCGGCTTCAAGGACGCGGTGTTGATCGCGCAGGCGCTTGGGCACGCCACACAGGCACAGCAGTGGTCGGCATGGCGCGACGAGTTCCAGCGCGAGCTGGCCGCGTCGATCGCTGCGACGGCAGCCCACCATCGCAGCGGCGTCATCGCCGGCGCGGCAGATCGCGGCGACTTCGACCCGACCTCGACGACGATGGCGCTCAACCCGGCGCAGGCGCAGGACGCCCTGCCCCCGCACCTGCTCGCCGCCACCTTCGACCGCTACTGGCGGGAGGCGGTCGAACGCAGCGAAGGCCGGCGCGCATGGAAGGACTACACGCCCTACGAACTGCGCAGCGTCGGCGCCTTCGTTCGCCTCGGGCAAGCCGAGCGCGCCCATGCGATGCTCGACTTCTTCTTTCGCCACCAGCGCCCACGTGGCTGGAACCAGTGGGCCGAGGTGGTGCTGCCCGACGAGCGCGAGCCGCGCTTTCTCGGCGACATGCCGCACGCCTGGGTCTCGTCGGACTACATCCGCTCGGTGCTCGACGTCTTCGCTTACGAGCGCGAGGCCGATGCGGCGATCGTCATCGGCGCCGGGTTCAAGCCGCCCTGGCTCGCGCAAGGCGTCGAGGTGAGTGGCCTCTCGACACCGCATGGCCGGCTCGACTACCGCCTCGACCCGACCCCGGAGGGCTGGACGCTCAGCGTGCCCCGGGCGCTCGCCGGCCTGCGTGGCGGCCTGCGCCTCGCGTGGCCGGGCAGCGGGCCATTGCCGCGGGCCACACACGAGGGCCGCGAGCTGGCGTGGCAGGGACGCGAGCTGCCGATCATGTCGACGCCGGCGATCGTCACGCTGCGGCGGCAGCCATGACTCGATGCCCAGATTCCTGCGGGACTCAACCCGCCCCGAGTGCCCCGGTGCTGTAGACCGGCGCGAAACCGCCGCCCGGCGTGCGGAAGTTGGTCGTCTGGCCCTGGTAGAGCCGAGCCGCCGTCCATTGCACCGCGCCGTCATAGACATAGCTGCGCAGGTCGAACTTCAGCACCTGGTCGGGCCCGTCGGGGCCGATGCTGCGCTGGCCGGGCGCGCGCAGTGCCTGCGCCACGTAGCGCCCATCGAGAATCTCCTGCCACACGCGCCGCGTGAGCTTGTCGCCGCGGTAGGCGGCGCGGCTGCCGAAGCCCGCAGTCGGCTTGAAGAACAGCTGGCGCCGCTCGCTCCACAGGCGCTCGGCCGCTTGCGGCGTCACCACCTCGGTGCGCGGTATATGGGACAGCAGGATCTCCTGCGTGTCCGGCGGCACGCCGAGCGCGGCAAGACGGGCGGTGTCCGTCAGCAGCGCGAGGTTCTGCTTGTCCGCATACAGCGCGTGGGCCTGCGGATGCGGCGTGAGAACGATCGCCCCGGCGAGATAGGCCTCGCGCAACGGGGCGTTGCCGCCCGACTCCAGCGCGAAGTCGGTGAGGCGGTTGTAGACCAGGTCGATGGGCTCTTCGCCATGCCACAGCCGGCCGCCGCGCCAGGCGAGCGCCGACGGGTCGGCGATCACGGCCTCGATGCCGTGGCGTTCGAACAGCCGCTGGAACAGCAGGAACTCCGGATACAGGTACTGCTCGCGCGGCGCGTCGTCGACGATGGCGATGCGCCTCAGCGGCCGCGTGCGTCCGCTCGCGTGCCATTCGCTGCGGAACATCGCCACGATGGCATCCTCGAAGGCCCGCACGGCGCCCGCCGGTGGCATCAGCGGCTCCACCGGCGTGCAGCAGGCCCGCTGCGCGCGGGCGAGCAAGGCGTTGAGCATCGCCCCACCAGCGTTGGTGTTGATCTCGATGAGGCCGAGCTGGTCGTCGGCCAGGTGGAAGTCGTAGCCGAAGAAGACACTGCGTGCCCCCTGCGGATCGTGCCGCGCGATCGGCGTGGCGCGGCCGAGCACCTCTTCGCGGTAGCCCGGCAGCGCCACCACCGATTCGACCGCGCGCACCACCTCGGCCATGCGGCGCAGGTGGCCCGCCGAGACGAACACCGGGCGCGCCGCAAACACGTAGGGGCAGCGCTCGCGCAGCAGTTCGATCAGCCCAGGCTGGTTGGCCTCGGCCGAAATCGCCTGGCGCAGCGCCGCGTCGTCCGTGCTGGTGCAGAAGCAGTCGCTGTTCAGCAGCTGCGCCACATGGCGGCCCGCCTCATGTCCGATCGACACCGGTGCATCTTCAATCTCGAGCAAGTCCATTGGCGGCCCCTAGTATTTCGATGTTAATGGAATTATAGAATCATTCGTGGCCGATTGCCGAATGATTGCGGCGGCAGAATGGGGGCCACCACAGGGAGCGAACTTGAGTCCCACCACCCCAGCCGCGCATCACCCTGCAACCGAAGGCGGCGATGCGCCGCCCGCAAGCGCGCCGGGAGGACCGGAGCAGCTCGCCGCGTTCGTTCAGACCCTCATCGACTCGCGCCACAACGTGTCGCCAAAGCGGCTGGCGGAGCCGGGGCCCGATGACGCGCAGCTCGACCAGATGCTGCACGCCGCGGCCGCCGCGCCGGACCATGGCGAGCTGGTGCCGTGGCGCTTCGTCATCGTCCCGCCGGCGCGGCGCGCCCTGCTGGCCGAAGTGTTCGCGCTCGCGCTGATCGACCGCGACGCGAGCGCCACGCCGGAGCAGATCGCGTCGGCCCGCGAGAAGGCCTACCGCGCCCCGCTGCTGATGCTGGCGATCGCCCGGCTCGGCCCGGCGGAACCCGACATCCGACCGCTCGAGCGCATGGTCTCGCTCGGCTGCGCGGTGCAGAACATCCTTCTGTGCGCCCACGCGATGGGCTTCGGTGCCGGCCTCACCAGCGGACAGGCCATGCAGTCGCCGCGCCTGCGCGCGCTGTTCTCGCTGGCCGAAGGCGAAGAAGCGGTGTGCTGCATCAACGTCGGCACCGCCACGCGGCGCAAGCGAGATCGGCGCCGCCCTCTGCCTGGGGAGTTCGTGACCATGCTGTAGTCGACGGTGTGGCCGGCGCGATCGTGCACATCTTGCCGAGCGCCTTGCCAAATTTGCCGGCAGGAATTCGGATGCCGCGAACTTCCTTCCAGCGTGCTGCTGCGATTCGTCGCAGGACACGGGCATCGCGCTTGCCGGATTGACGCGCCCGGCGCACCGGCGGTCTGTCGCCCCGGCCGCGCGCGGCATCAGGGAGAAATCTTGGACCCACGCGACTCCGAAGAACCGTCGACCTATCAGGAAGAACTGCGCACCTTCCTATTTCTCACGGTCGTCATGGCGCCCGCCCTCGCCGTCATCGTGGTCGGCGGCTACGGCTTCATCGTCTGGATGTACCAGCTGATCACCGGAGACCTGCCCGGATGAGGGCGCCCGCCCATGCCGCGGCCGCGGACGACGCGGGCGAGATCCACATCGCCGGCGTGCTGGTGCAAAGCCGCCCGCTCTCCTTGCTTCTCGTGCAGCGCGCCATCGAGGCGATCGAGGGCGCGGAGGTCTTCCAGACCAGCGCCGAGGGCAAGCTGGTCGTCGTCGTCGAGGCGGCCTCGGCGCGCCAGGTGCTCGAGCGGGTCGACGCCATGCGCGCAATCTCCGGCGTGCTCGACGCCGCCCTGGTCTACCAACATGCAGAGCCGGCCGCGGCCATGCAACAGGAGTTCGAACCATGAGCTTCACCCGGCGCGATTTCATCCGGCAGACCGCCGGCAGCACCACGGCGCTGGCCGCCGGGCTTCCGGCGCTCGCGAACGCCGCCAACATCGTGACCGACGCGACGCGGACGCAGCTCAAGTGGTCCAAGGCGCCATGCCGCTTCTGCGGCGTCGGCTGCGGCGTCAACGTGGCCGTCAAGGACGGCCGCGTGGTGGCCACCCATGGCGACATCAAGGCCGAGGTGAACCGCGGCATCAACTGCGTCAAGGGCTACTTCCTGTCGAAGATCATGTACGGCAGCGACCGCCTCACGCAGCCGCTGCTGCGCATGCGCGACGGGCGCTATCACAAGGAAGGCGAGTTCCAGCCGGTGTCGTGGGACCAGGCCTTCGACGTGATGGCCGAGCAGTTCAAGAAGGCGCTCGCCAAGAACGGCCCGAGCGGCGTGGGCATGTTCGGCTCGGGCCAGTGGACGATCTGGGAAGGCTACGCCGCGCTCAAGCTGATGAAGGCGGGCTTTCGCAGCAACAACATCGACCCGAACGCGCGGCACTGCATGGCGTCGGCCGTCGCCGGGTTCATGCGCACCTTCGGCATGGACGAGCCGATGGGCTGCTACGACGACATCGAGCAGGCCGATGCCTTCGTGCTGTGGGGCTCGAACATGGCCGAGATGCACCCGATCCTGTGGACCCGCGTGACCGACCGGCGGCTGTCGGCGCCGCATGTGCGGGTGGCCGTGCTGTCGGTCTACGAGCACCGCAGCCACGACCTGTCGGACCTGACGCTCACCTTCCGTCCGCAGACCGATCTGGCGATCCTCAACTACATCGCCAACTACATCATCAAGAACAACCGCGTCGACCGCGGCTTCGTCGAGCGCCACGCGCGCTTCGTGATCGGCAACACCGACATCGGCTACGGCCTGCGGCCCGAGCACCCGCTGCAGCGCAAGGCGAAGAACGCCGGCGACGCCGGCGGCAGCCGCCCTGCGAGCTTCGAGGAATACGCCAAGTTCGTGAGCCAATACGACCTCGACTCGGTGGCCAAGCTCGCCAACGTGCCCAAGGAGCGGCTTGAGCGGCTCGCGCAGATGTACGCCGATCCGAAGACCAAGGTGATGTCCTTCTTCACGATGGGCTTCAACCAGCACACCCGCGGCACCTGGTGCAGCCAGCTGCTCTACAACCTGCACCTGCTCACCGGAAAGATCTCGCAGCCGGGCAACAGCCCGTTCTCGCTCACCGGCCAGCCTTCGGCCTGCGGGACGGCGCGCGAGGTGGGCACCTTCTCGCACCGCCTGCCGGCCGACATGCTGGTGGCCAACCCGAAGCACCGCGCCGACACCGAGCGCATCTGGAAGCTTCCGCCGGGGACCATCAACCCGACGCCGGGCTACCACGCCGTGCTGCAGAACCGCATGCTCAAGGACGGCAAGCTCAACGCCTACTGGGTGCAGGTCAACAACAACATGCAGGCCGCGCCGAACATCCTGCAGGAGGCCTACCCCGGCTACCGCAACCCCGAGAACTTCATCGTCGTCTCCGACGCCTACCCGACCGTCACCACGATGGCGGCCGACCTGATCCTGCCCACAGCGATGTGGGTGGAGAAGGAAGGCGCCTACGGCAACGCCGAGCGGCGCACCCAGTTCTGGCACCAGCTCGTCAAGCCGCCGGGCGAGGCGCGTTCCGACCTCTGGCAGCTGATGGAGTTCTCCAAGCGCTTCCGCATGGAGGAGGTGTGGCCCAAGGAGCTGATCGACGCTGCGCCGCAGGTGCGCGGCAAGACGATGTTCGACGTGCTGTTCCGCAACGGCCAGGTCGACGCCTTCCCGCTCGCGCAGATGGAGGCCGGCTACGACAACGACGACGCGCGCTCGTTCGGCTTCTACGTGCAGAAGGGCTTGTTCGAGGAGTACGCGCAGTTCGGCCGCGGCAAGGCGCACGACCTGGCACCGTTCGACACCTACCACCAGACCACCGGGCTGCGCTGGCCGGTGGTCAACGGCCGCGAAACGCTGTGGCGCTACCGCGAGGGCTTCGACCCGTACGTGACGAAGGGCGAAGGCGTGCGCTTCTACGGGCACCCCGACGGCAAGGCGGTGCTCTACGCCCTGCCCTACGAGCCGGCGGCCGAGGAACCCGACGCGCAGTTCCCCTACTGGCTGTGCACAGGCCGTGTGCTCGAACACTGGCACTCCGGCTCGATGACGCGGCGCGTGCCGGAGCTGTACCGCGCGTTCCCGAACGCCGTCGCCTTCATGCACCCCGACGACGCGAAGAAGATCGGTGCGCGCCGCGGCGAGATCGTCGAGCTCGTCTCGCGCCGCGGCAGCATGCGCACGCGGGTCGAGACCCGCGGCCGGGTGCGCCCGCCGCCGGGGCTCGTGTACGTGCCCTGGTTCGATGCGAGCCAGCTCATCAACAAGCTCACGCTGGATGCCACCTGCCCGATCTCGCTGCAGACCGACTTCAAGAAGTGCGCGATCGCGATGCGCAAGATTGCTGGAGGCATGCGATGAAGCGCCTTCGTCACCGCCTCGCCGCGCTCGCCGCGCTGAGTGCGGCGCTCGCCGCGCCGGCGTTCGCAGTGGACGTGACGGACGCCATGCGCGGCGCGCCCATCCTCGACACCACCGCCCCGCCGCCCCTGCGCAACAGCGACAACAGCGACGTGCGACGCCAGCGCAGCTACGCGATGCAGCCGCCCGTCATTCCGCACAAGATCGACGGTTACCAGCTCGACAAGAACGCGAACCGCTGCATGTTCTGCCACTCGCGCGTGCGGATCCAGCAGAGCCAGGCGCCGATGATCAGCGTCACGCACTTCCAGGACCGCGACGGCAACCACCTCGCCGAGCTGTCGCCGAGACGCTACTTCTGCGTTCAATGCCACGTGCCGCAGGTGCCGCTCGAACCGCTGGTGCCAAACCGCTTCGTCGACGTGGACCAGCTGCTCTACACGCCGCCGGCCAGCGCGCCGGCGCGACGCGGTCGCTGAGGCGGGGCGCGAATGATTCGCCCCGCAGTCACGCTGCTGCGCCGCTACTGGACCGTGCTGCGCCGGCCGAGCGTTCACTTCAGCCTGGGTTTTCTCACCATCGTGGGCTTCATCGCCGGCAACCTGTTCTGGGGCGGCTTCAACACCGCGCTGGAGTTCGCCAACACCGAGAAGTTCTGCATCGGCTGCCACGAGATGCGCGACAACGTCTACAAGGAACTGCAGGGAACCATCCACTTCACCAACCGCAGCGGCGTGCGCGCCAAGTGCTCGGACTGCCACGTGCCCCACGAGTGGACGGCCAAGATCGCGCGCAAGATGCAGGCGTCGAAGGAAGTCTGGGGCAAGATCTTCGGCTCGATCAACACGCCCGAGAAGTTCGAGGACAAGCGGCTGATGCTGGCGCAGCACGAGTGGAACCGGATGAAGGCCAACGACTCGCTCGAGTGCCGCAACTGCCACGAGTTCGACTACATGGACTTCACCCGCCAGAGCCCGCGCGCCGCCGAGGCGCACTCGAACCAGCTGGCCGCCGGCACCCTGACCTGCATCGATTGCCACAAGGGCATCGCTCACCGCCTGCCTCAGATGTCGGGGCTGGGGGTGAAGTGAAAACCTGCCCGCGCGTGAATCCGTTGGAGCGCGGTCAGGCCACCGGCCCACCGCGGTCGCAGTCGCTGCGCCGCTGACGGGCAGGCGGTTCGCATTGCGTCGGGTCGGCAACGAACAGCCAGCCCAGGGCGATGGCCGCAGGAATGGCGGCATACCACAGCGAACTGCCCGTGAAGAACACACCCGCGAGGGCGACCGCGAGGCCGAGCGAGACACACGCGAGCAGCCAGAACAATCGCCTGAGGTGTCTGGGAGCGGACTTCGCGCGCGAACCCTGGGCTTTCATCGGGACGAGCGTAGCGGCTTTCTGCGCCAGGCTCAAACCCCTGGTCGCCGACGCATGGCGGGCCGCTTGGTCGCCGCATCCGAGACTATTAGGGATGCAGAAAGCTCGCACACACGCCGCGAGCGGCGTACGCTTGCGAGAACAACGGCTGTCCCAGGGAGTCAGCGATGAGCCTTCGCCAGAAGCTGTCGGATGCAGTCGAGCGCGCCATCGCCGCCGCCTCGCGCCTT
>CAJPFZ010000389.1 GCA_905339355.1 Burkholderiaceae bacterium | reverse complement strand
CCCTCGCTGTCGGGCCACCCACTCGGGTAAGCCCGCTGCGCGGCCCGCGAACGCCGCTCTGATACTCCCGCGCACATCGCCCGTGCCACAAGCACGGCGCGGTGTTGGTTCCATTCACCCATGTGATCAACGGAGGCCTGCATGCGTCGCTCGACTGGATCGGTTCTCAAGTGGGCGGCGCTTAGCGCTGCATTGGTTGCGCTGTCGGCGGCGGCCACCAACTACTCGCTGTGGATCAACGGGCGAACGGGCGGCGGCCAGCTCGGCAACCACGCCGACTTCACCTACTGGGGGCCGTCGTCGACGAATGCCGGCGTCAACAAGAAGTCCGTCAATTGGGACGGCTACAACCGCATCTCGAACCAGAACTACCTGGTGCGCGACGCGCTCGACTGCTACTGCACCGGCCCCAACTGGTGCTACATCGCGGTTCACAGCGCGGGCAACCTGATGATCGGCTACACGCTCGACCTGTACGGCGGCTCGGCGCGCTACAAGAAGACGCCGTCGCCCAATTCGTCGGGCCAGTGCACCAATTCCGACGGCACGACGCAGACCGGCTGGAACATCAAGTGGGTCGACGTGGCCGCGGGCGCGGCGGGTGGCTCCGAGCTGTCGGACGCCGGCTCGTGGGCTGTCTCCGAGCCGCTGGTCTCGGACCTCAAGACATCCACCGCGCGTGCCATGTACAACCACAACAACACACGCGGCAAGATGTTCTACATGTACGCCGGCGCCAAAGGCACGCTGTACTCGGGCATCCTGCCAGGCCAAGACGACGAGGCCGTGGCCTACCACTCGAGCGGCGGCGTCTCAGGCAGCTCGGGCGGCTCGTACTGCAACCCGTCCGACTGGTGGTGCAACGACCTGACGCTCGGCACCGCGGCGAACCAGGGCGGGCGCGTCAAGTGGACCAACCACTCGGTGGTGTTCCGCGACGACAACGAATCCTTCAATCACTACACGAACAAGGCGTGGGGCGGCGTGGTGTCGAAGGTGCGGGCGGACATGGAGCTGAACGCCCGTTGATGCACGCGGCGCCGCCGCCTGAGAAGCAGTCCGTGAGCCGAAGACGCCGCCATCGGCCGCAGCACTCCCAGCGTGGCCGCTGGGAGTGGTGGCTTGCGCCGGCGATAGTGGGCCTCGCGTGGCTGCTCTGGACCGCGGGCGATGCGCCGCAGGCGGGCCCCGCGCCGCAGGCGCCGTCGCTCGCCGCTGCGGCCGGCGCGTCGGTCATGGCGATGGCCGCACCGGCGGCTTCCCACGCGGCCGCCGGCGCCGCGCCGTTCAGCGCGGTGGCCGTGCAGGCACGCGAAGCGCAGCGCGAGATCTGGCGGCAGCGACTGGAGCGAGCGCAGGCCACGCTGCAGGCGTATCGCGACTCCACGCGCTACCCGCACGAGTCGCAGCCGATCGCTGCGCACTCCGATCAGGTGTACCCCAATCAGCCGATCAGCGAAGACCTCGCGCTGAAGGGCGCCGACGGCCGGGCGGTGCCGGGCGTGCGGCTGCGCACGGTGCAGGAACGGGTGTTCGTGCAGGGGCAGGAGACGGTGCGCTTCAGCGTGTCGGTGGTCGACGAGCAGGGCAAGCCGATACCGCTGCGCATCCTGCGGGCGTCCGCCCGCGAGTTGCCGGCGCCGCGCACCGCGGCCACCCACGCCGACGTGGAGATGCACTTCAACGACGAAGGCAGGTCGGGCGACCTGCAGGCGGGCGACGGCGTCTACGGCGCGCAGCTGCAGCCGGCGACGCAGGGATTCGACGGGCTGCTCGGGCAGATCCGCATCGAGGTCCATTTGCAGTACCGAAAGGAGCAAGGCGTCGCCTACTTCGACATCGTCTACACGCCCGATGCGCCGGCCACCTGGCAGGCCGGTGTGCGCGAAGCGCTCGAAGACGGCTCGCTCAACTTCTACCTCAAGGCCGAGGTGCGCGAGGCGGGCCGCTATGTGGTGACGGGCCGCGTCGACGATGCCCACGGCAAGCCCTTCGCGCTGCTGACCTTCAACGACGAGGTCGAGGCCGGCGCGCGCGAAATCCGCCTCTCGCTGTTCGGCAAGCTGGTGCGCGACGGCAAGCCGGCGTTTCCGCTGACGCTGCGCGACGTCGACGCCTTTCTTCTGCGCGCCGACGCCTTCCCGGACCGCAAGCTGATGCCGCGCCGCATCGGGCCGGTGCACGCGAGCCAAGCCTATCCGCTGCTGAGCTTTGCCGACAAGGAGTGGACGAGCGAGGAGCGCGACCGCTACCTCGCCGAACTCAACCGCGACGTGGCGGAATCGCAGCAGCAGGTCGACCGGCTGAAGACGGGGCCTTGAGCCGATCGACCAGGAAGTCGATGAACACGCGCACCCGCAAGGGCATGTGGCGGTTGCCCGGGTAGATCAGCGAGAACGGCCGGGACGCGCCGGCAAACTTCGGCAGCACCTCCTTCAGCACCCCACGCTGCAGATCGTCCTCGACGATGAAGCGGTAGGTCTGGAGCACGCCCGCGCCGTGGCGCGCGAGCGTGACGCCGCCGAGGATGTCTTCCGAGCAGGTGAAGCTGCCGCGCGTGGCGATCTCGACCTCTTCGCCGCCGAGGCGGAACAACCACGGGACCGGCAGGCCCGTCCTCGGCAGCAGGAACTGGATGCAGTCGTGCCCGGCCAGGTCGTCGATGGATTTCGGCACGCCGCGGCGCTTGAGGTAGGCGGGCGCCGCGACCACCACCAGCGGCGCGTCCTCCAGCCTGCGCGCGACGAGGCCCGAATCGGGCGGCTCGCGGCCGCGCACCGCGAGGTCGAAACCGTCGGCGGCAAAGTCGACGTTGTGGTTGCTGAGCTGGACCTCGACCTTCACGTCCGGGTGCCGCGCATGGAACTGCGCGAGGAGTGGCAGCACGCGGCAGTGGCCGTACGAGGTGGGCAGGCTGATGCGCAGCGTGCCCGAGGGCACGGCCTGCCGGCCCGTCACTTCGCGTTCGGCCTCGACCAATTGGTTGAGCGCCTGCCGGCACTGTTGAAAGTAGGCACGGCCGCTGTCGGTGAGGCGCACCTGCCGCGTCGTGCGGGTGAACAGCTTGACCCCCAGCCGCTCTTCGAGCCGCGACACAGAGCGGCTGACCGCAGGCGGCGTGAGCCCGGCTGCCGCAGCCGCGGCGGTGAAGCCTTGCAGCTCTGCGCATAGGCAGAACAGTTCGATGCTGCCGAGCATCACGTCGTCGAACTGGCGGCTCATCTGATTACCTCATGTAATAGCTGAAGTGAATCATTCCATATTTATGTGCACAGAGCAGACCAATAGCATCGGCTGGTCACCTTCTTCACCCCGAGGCCACCTCATGAAACTCTTCTTCTCCCCCGGCGCCTGTTCGCTCGCACCCCACATCGTGCTGCGCGAAGCGGGCCTGCCGTTCACGCTCGAAAAGGTCGACACGGCCAGGCACCTCACGGCGCATGGCGCGGACTACTACGCGGTCAATCCCAAAGGGCAGGTGCCGCTGCTCGAACTCGAGGACGGCCAGCGGCTGTCCGAAGGCCCGGTGATCGCTCAGTACATCGCCGACCGCGCGCAGCAGCGCACGCTGATGCCCGAGCCGGGCAGCCTGGCCCGCTACCGCGTGATGGAGTGGCAGAACTACATCACGTCGGAACTGCACAAATCGTTCACGCCGCTGTTCAATGGCGCGCTCGACGGTGCAGCCAAATCCCTCCTGCGCGCGCTGCTGCGCAAGAAGTTCGAGTGGGTCGATTCGCGATTGAGCGACTCGGACTTCCTCACCGGCGAGAGCTTCACCGCCGCGGATGCCTACCTGTTCACCGTGGCCGGCTGGTCCAGATTCGTCGCGCTCGACCTGTCGGACCTGCGGCACCTGCAGCGTTTCCTGGCGCAAGTGGGCGAGCGTCCCGCGGTGCGCGAGGCGATGCGCGCCGAAGGCCTGTTGCCGGCGTGAGGTGGCCATGCCGTACATCCTGATCCAGGTGACGCGCGAGGGTGTCACGCCGCAGCAGAAGGCCGAGCTGATCGAAGGCGCGACGCAGCTCGTCGTGCGCGTGCTCGACAAGAACCCGGCGACGACCTTCGTCGTGATCGACGAGGTGGACACCGACAACTGGGGCGTGGGTGGCCAGACGGTGACCGCCTTGCGCCGCCAGGCGTCCAGTTGAAGGCAGGCCCGATGGACAACGACGAGGCCTTCGCCGCCGTGGTGCGCCTGATCGGCCGCTACTTCGACGGCCTGCACTTCAGCGACACGGCGATCCTCGCGGAGGTGTTCCATCCGCAGGCGCACTACGCCTGCGCCACCGGCGGCTCGCTGCTCCAGCTGGACATGGCCGCGTACTTCCCCATCGTCGATCGGCGGCCGTCGCCGGCAAGCAAGGGCGAGTCGCGCAGCGAGCGCATCGTCTCGATCGAGTTCGCCGGGCCGGTGACGGCGATGGTTCGCGCCGAATGCACGATCGCGCCGAAGCGCTTCAGCGACCTGCTAACGCTCGTGCACGTGGATGGCCGATGGCAGATCATCTCCAAGGTATTTCATTACGAACTCATGCCGCAGCCCGGCGGCTGAATCGCCGCTCGGGCATGACGGTTGCCGGGGTCTCGTTCGAGCTGCGCCAAGCGGCTCATCCTCATCGGCAACTGCAAGGAGACGTCATGGCAACGTACGGAAAGAAAGCCTCGGAGAAGGTCGAGAAGGCAATGCACGAGCGCAAGAGCGGCGAACTCAAGAGCGGCGGGTCCGGCAAGACGGTGAAGAGCCGCAAGCAGGCGATCGCGATCGGGCTGTCGCAGGCGCGCCGGGAAGGCGGCAAGGTGCCGGCGAAGAAGAGCGCTGCGAAGAAGGCGCCTGCGAAGAAGACGGCAGCGAAGAAGACGCCGACGAAGAAGACCGCCGCCAAGAAGGCACCCGCCAAGAAGGTGGCCCGCAAGTCGCCGGCGAAGAAGACGGCCGCGAAGAAGACGGCGGCAAAGAAGGCGGCGCCGCGCAAGACCGCGGCGAAGAAAAGCCCGGCGAAGAAGGCGGCATCGGCGAAATCATCGCCGCGCAAGCGCAGCCCGTCGAAGTGAGCAGAGGCCGCGGGGCGGGCTCGGCCTGCCCGCCCCGCGGCGCGAGGCTCAGCCGTAGTTCAGCGCGCTCGCCTTGCCCCCGAACACCCGGTAGGCAAGCACGGTGTACGCGGCGATCGCCGGCACCGAGATGGCGACGCCAACGAGGATGACTTTCAGCGCCTCGGGGCTGCTCGCGGCTTGCCAGATCGTCAGCCGGTCCATCACGACGTAGGGGTACAGGCTGTATGCAAGGCCGAAGAAGCCCAGCAGGAACACCGTCACCACGAGCGCGAAAGGCAGCCAGCACAGCTTGCCGAGGATGCGGTGCGAATTGAGCAGCGCGCGCACGGCGATCAGGGCCGTCACCGTCATCAGCGGGATCGGCAGCAGCGCGATGAACGCCGGCATGCTGAACCAGCGTTCGCGCACCGTCGGGCTCACCCACGGCGTGATGATCGAGATCAGCCCCATGCCGATGACGACCGGCAGCCACGAACGCTTGGCCCATTGCACCGCGCGGCGCTGCAGTTCGTCTTCGGTCTTGAGGATGAGCCAGCAGGCGCCGATCAGCACGTACGCCGCGGGCAGCGCCAGCGCGATCGCCGCCGCGAACAGCTGGTACTGCCAGCCGGCCTGCAGGCCAGTGACGTAGTGCCCGAGCATCCAGCCCTGCGACACCGCCGCGATGCCCGAGCCGAGGAAGAACGAGCGGTTCCACATCGGCTTGTCCTTGTCCTGCGCCTTGACGCGGAAGTCGAACGCGACGCCGCGCAGCACGAGGCCGATCAGCATGAAGGCCACCGGCAGGTACAGCGCGGTGAGCACCACGCCATGCGCCTTCGGAAAGGCAATGAGCAGCACGCCGATGCCCAGCACCAGCCAGGTTTCATTGGCGTCCCAGAACGGACCGATGCTCGCGATCATCATGTCCTTCTGCGCTTCGGTGGCGGTGGGCATCAGCAGCCCCACGCCGAGGTCGTAGCCGTCGAGCACGACGTAGGTCAGCAGGGCGAGACCCATCACCCCCATGAAGATCACCGGCAGCCACTCGTCGAAGCTCATGTCGCGCTCCCCGCAGCCGCCGCCACGGCGGCTCCGCTCTGCGGCGTCTGCGGCCCCTCGTCGACCGTCTTCTCCGCCATGTACTTGATGACGCCGACATACGCGGCGATCAGCGCGATGTAGAGCGTCACGTACATCGCGAGCGTGGAGGCGATCATGCCGGCCGGCACCTTCGAGGCGACGTCGGCGGTGCGCACCAGGCCGTAGACGATGTAGGGCTGGCGGCCGATCTCGGTCACGTACCAGCCCGCCAGCGTGGCCAGCCAGCCCGAGAACGTCATGCCTGCAAGCGTCCACAGCAGCCCGCGCGGCAAGGTCTCGGCCACCCAGCCGCGGCGGCGGTAGAGCCACCAGCCGACCCAGCTCGCGGCCAGCATCAGCACACCGATGCCGACCATGATGCGAAAGCCGAAGAACAGCGGCGCCACCGGTGGGTGCGCGTCGGGAAAGTCGTTGAGGCCCTTCAGCTCGCCGTCCAGCTCGTGCGCGAGGAGCAGGCTCGCGCCGCGCGGAATGCCCACCGCGTAGCGGTTGCTGCGCGTGGTGCTGTCGGGCCACGCGAACAGCAGCAGCGGCGCGCCGCGCTCGGTCTCCCAGATGGCTTCCATCGCGGCGATCTTCTGCGGCTGGTGCTCGAGCGTATTCAGGCCGTGCAGGTCGCCGACGACGATCTGCACCGGCACCAGCACGGCGCCGAGCGTCAGGCCCACACGCAGCACCAGCGGCGTCGAACCGTTCGCCCTGCCGCGCAGCAGCTGCCAGGCGCTCACGCCGGCCAGCAGGAAAGCCACGGTCAGCGCCGAGGCGATCAGCATGTGCGCGAGCCGGTACGGGAAGGAGGGGTTGGTGAGGATCTCGACCCAGCTGGTCACGTGGAACACGCCGTCGCGGATCTCGTAGCCCACCGGCGTCTGCATCCACGAGCCGAGGCAGAGGATCCAGAAGGCGCTGAGCGTGGTGCCGAACGCCACGAGGAAGGTGGCGGTCAGGTGCAGCCGCTCGCTCACGCGGCCGTGGCCGAACAGCATGATGCCGAGGAAGCTCGCTTCCAGAAAGAACGCCGTCAGCACCTCGTAGCCGAGCAGCGGCCCGGCGATGTTGCCTACCGTCTCCATGTAACCCGGCCAATTGGTGCCGAACTGGAAACTCATCGTGATGCCGCTGACCACGCCGAGCGCGAAGCTGAGCGCGAACACCTTGGTCCAGAAGCGATATGCGAGCAGCCACGGCTGTGCCTGGGTTCTGAGCCAGCGCCAGCGAAAGAACAGCAGCATCCAGGCGAGCGCGATGGTGATCGTCGGGAACAGGATGTGGAAGCTCATGTTCGCGGCGAACTGCGCCCGGGCGAGCAGAACGGGGTCCATCTCTTCTCCTTTGCTGCGAGCGGCTGGCGGGATGAGACCCGTCATCCGCAGAAGACCCGTCAGGCCTCGGCCCAGAAGACGGCGAACCAGTTGTCGTCGGAGGTCCAGCATCGGCTCGCGCGGAAGCCCGCGCGACGCAGCAGTTCGGTGAACGAGGCCACGCCGTACTTGTACGAGTTCTCGGTGTGCAGCCGCTCGCCCGCGTGGAAGGCGCGCTCGCCGCCGTCCCAGCGCACCGTCAGCGCCTGCCGCGCGGCCAGGTGCATCTCGATGCGCGACTCGGCGCTGTTGAACAGCGCCTCGTGGCGCCAGTCGCGCGGCTCGAAATCGGTGCCGGCGCTGCGGTTCAGGTTGCGCAGCAGGTTGAGGTTGAACGCCGCGGTGACGCCAAGGGCGTCGTCGTAGGCCGCCTCCAGCACCGCCGCGGGCTTCACCAGGTCGACGCCGATCAGCAGGCCCCCGCCGGCCGCCTGCGCGCGGATGCCGGCAAGGAACGCGGCGGCCTCTTGCGGGGTGAAGTTGCCGATGCTGGAGCCGGGATAGAAGAACACCGGCCGCCCGCTGGCGCCCGCTAGTGCGCCGGCGGGCAGCGCCGGCGAGCGAGAGAAGTCCATGCCGACGCCGACCATCTGCAGCGCCGGATGCTCGCGCTGCAGGCGGCGCAGCGCATCCTGCAGATAGTCGGCCGAGATGTCGACGGCCACGTAGAGCGACGGTTCGAGCAGCGGAAACAACCGCGCCGCCTTCGCGCAGCTGCCGGCGCCGAGGTCGACGAAGCTCGCGCCGCTGCCGATGAGCCGGGCCATCTCGGCGCCGTGGGCGGCGAAGATGGCAGCCTCGGTGCGCGTCGGGTAGTACTCGGGCAGTTCGGTGATCGCATCGAACAAATGCGAGCCGAGGCGGTCGTAGAAGAACTTCGGCGAGGCCTGCGCGGGCGTGCGCAGCAGCCCGGCAATGGCCGCCGCGCGCTCCTCTCGGGAGTCGCTCTGGACGGTCTGGATGAAGCGCGGTGTTCGTGGGGTCATCGTGGCCTCGGCATGTGGCGATACATCTTGCCCGCGTTGCGGCGGCAGTGTCCACCGCAGGGATGTTTTTGCGCGTGGCTCCCCGATAGGGTCGAGCAACGGCCATGCCCGCGCGCGGACTTCGGAGCGACCGGACATAATTCGCCACCTTCGTACCGGTGCCTTCGATGCAAGACTTGCAGATCGGGTTTTCGATCAACGAGATCCTCTTTCTCGTCACGCTGGCGACCGGCCTGTGCTGGCTGGCGTGGCGGTTGAAGCTGCGGCGCATGGCCGTGCCGCCGGCGAAGAAGCCGCTGTGGGTCACCTTCGGCAGCGAACTCTTCGTCGTCGTCGCATTGATGTTCACCTGCCGCATCGCGGTGGCCGACTGGCCCAAGGTGCCGTCGGGCTCGATGGAGCCGACGCTGCGGGTGGGCGACTATCTGCTCGTCAACCACCTCGCCTACGGCCCGCGCCTGCCGTTCACCAACACCGCCATCGAGATGGGCCAGCCGCAGCGCGGCGACGTGGTGGTGTTCCGCTATCCGCTGGACGTGTCGCAGTTCTACGTCAAGCGACTGGTCGGCATGCCGGGCGACCATGTGTCGTTCAAGGACGGCGCCGTGCGCGTCAACGGCGCGCCGTTCGACACCGAGGTGCTCGGCGAAGGCACGCTCGAAGAAGACCGCCA
>CAJPFZ010000388.1 GCA_905339355.1 Burkholderiaceae bacterium | reverse complement strand
CGCCCGCTTCCTGCCCTACTGGCAATCGACCATCGCGCCCTCGGTCAGGTCGGGACAAAGCGTCATCATCGCCGCTCACGGCAACAGCCTGCGCGCCCTGGTCAAGTACCTCGACAACATCTCGGACGCCGACATCGTCGAGCTGAACATCCCGACCGGTGTGCCGCTGGTCTACGAACTGGACGACGACCTCAAGCCGCTCAGGAATTACTACCTTGGCGACCAGGCGGCCATCGCCGCCGCCATGCAGGCCGTCGCCAGCCAGGGCAAGGCGAAAAACTGAAACGGCTGCTTTTCCTCGCTTTGCTGTACACGGCGGCGAGCGCCCTCGCCGCCCCGGCTGGCGCCAAGCGCGAGGAGCTGAAGGGCCTGCAGGAGCGCATCCAGGCGCTACAGAAGGACCTCACCAAAACCGAAGGATCGCGGGCCGATGCCGCCGAAGAGCTGCGCGAAACCGAGCAGGCCATCTCCGACGCCAACCGCCGCCTGCGCGAACTGAATGGCGAGCGGGCCAGGGCGCAGGCCTCGCTGGACCACCTCAATCTCCAGTCGCAGAAGCTTTCGTCACGCATTGCCGTACAGCAGGCCCAACTGGGCCGGCTGCTTACCAGGCAGTATTACGCCGGCGAGACCGATGCCTTGCGCCACCTGCTCTCCGGCGACGACCCTAACCAGCTGGCCCGCGATGCCCACTACCTGGGCCTGCTGTCGCACGCCAAGGCAGGGCTGATCCGCGACCTCGGCGGAATTCTCGAGGAGAAAAAGCATCTCGCCAGCCTGGCGCATGACAAGACCGCGGAACTGGCCGAGATTGAAAAAAACCAGCAGCGCGAACGCAGCGGCCTGGTCGAACAGCAGAAACAGCGTCAGGCGGTCCTTGCCCGCATCTCCGACCGCATCAAGACGCAGCGCCGCGAGGTGGAAAAGCTCAAGCGCGACGAAAAACGCCTGGCAAGGCTGATCGAGGGGCTCGGGCGCATCGTTGCCAAGCCGAAGCCGCCTGCCTCGTCCCGGGCCCAGGCGCCAGCCCTGCGCAACGAGCGCACGCCGGACGCCTCCC
>CAJPFZ010000387.1 GCA_905339355.1 Burkholderiaceae bacterium | reverse complement strand
GCCCTCGTCGGACAGGCGATCGCGCTCCAGCACCAAAACCTCGTCAAAATGATCCGCAAGCACCCGAGCTGAGAACAGCCCAGCGATGCTCCCTCCTAGGACGATGACCTTGCGCGGCGGCATGGCAGCCATTCTCACAGGTGTCGCCGCGCGCTTGCGCGCCCGACTCCCGGATCCACGACAACGTTCGCGACCAGAAAGTCGAGCACGGCGCGCACGCGCGACGGCAGCCGCCCGAGCTTGCCGAAATAGACCGCGTGGATCGGTGCCACATCGTGGGGGTTGTACTTTTCGAGCACCGCCATCAGCTGGCCGGCATCGAGATCGGCTTGGACGTGATATCGCGAGAGCCGAGCCAAGCCAGCGCCCATGACGGCGAGTTGCCTCAGTGTCTCGCCGTCGCTCGCGCGCACGCTGCCGCGCACCGGCACCTCGAGCAGCTTGCCATCGACCAGCAGCGGCCAGTCGGGTACGCGGCGCCGATAGCTGAAGTCGAGCCGGTCGTGCATTTCGAGATCTGCTGGTTTGCGGGGCGTGCCGCGGCGCGCCAGATACTCGGGCGAGCCGACGATGACCTGCGCGGTTTCGCCAAGGCTGCGCGCCACAAGGTCTGACGACGGCAACGGACCCCAGCGGATCGCGATGTCGGCGCGCTCGTCCATGAGGTCAACCACGCGGTCAGTCAGGGCAATGTCCAGCGCAACCTGCGGGTGCTCTCGTTGGAACCGTGGTACCAAAGGAATGAGCATATGGGTGCCGAACGAAACGCTGGTGTTGATCGTGACGCGCCCTCGTGGCGCAGCATCGGCAGTGGCACTGCGCTCCGCTTCGTCCATGTCGGCCAACACCCGCACACTGCGCTCGTAGAACTCCTGCCCCTCTGGCGAGAGCTGCAGCTTACGCGTCGTGCGGTGCACGAGCTGCGTGCCGAGCCTGGCTTCGAGCCGGCTGACCAACTTGCTGACGGCCGAGGGGGTCATGCCCATCGCGCGCGCAGCCTGCGAGAAGCCGCCGCGCTCGAACACCTGAACGAACACCTCCATTTCACCTGAGCGGTTGACATCGATTCGTGGCATGTCGTATGCACTATTTGTGAGCTGAATTCATAGGAGATCGTCGTTTTTGCATTCTAGTCATCCAGGCTCAGCCGCTGCAAACTGCGGCGCCTGATGCCCCATCGCCCCGCACGAGAAGAGCGCGGGCGCGGTCGAGCTCTGCGGTCGGAACTGCCGCTTCAGTTCACTCGAAAGGACCTGTCATGGAACATCGCTTTCTCGGACGCTCCGGTTTCAGGGTGCCGGTACTCGGCTTCGGGGCCGGCACCTTCGGCGGCGAAGGGCCGCTTTTCAGTGCTTGGGGGAACACCGACGTAGCGGGCGCACGCCGCATCGTCGACATCTGCCTGGATGCTGGCGTGAGCCTTTTCGACACCGCCGATGTCTACTCGAACGGATCTTCCGAATCCATCCTCGGCGCAGCCCTCAAAGGCCGGCGCGAAAGGGCGATTGTTTCCACCAAGCTATCGCTCCGCAGTGGCGAAGGGCCGAACGACGTCGGCTCCTCGCGCCAGCATCTGATCCAGTCCACCGATGCTGCGTTGAAGCGTCTCGGCATCGACCATATCGACATCCTGCAACTGCATGCATTCGACGCGATGACACCAGTTGAGCAAGTCCTCGCGACGCTCAATGACCTGATTCGCGAGGGCAAGGTTCGCTACATCGGCGTTTCCAACTTCTCGGGCTGGCAGTTGATGAAGTCGCTTGCCGCAGCCGATCGCCTCGGACTGCAGCGCTATGTCGCGAATCAAACTTACTACTCGCTGATCGGCCGGGACTACGAATGGGAGCTGATGCCGCTGGGCTTGGACCAAGGTGTCGGCGGCATCGTCTGGAGTCCCTTGGGTTGGGGACGGTTGACCGGCAAGGTCCGCCGCGGCCGGCCCTATCCGCCAGGCAGCCGACTACACGACACCGCCGGTTTCGCGCCGCCTACGGACGACGAACGTTTGTACCGAGTGGTCGAGGCGATGGACGAAGTCGCCGCGGAAACCGGCAAGACGCTGCCGCAGATCGCCATCAACTGGCTGCTTCAACGGCCCACTGTTGCCAGCGTGCTGATTGGTGCCCGCGACGAAGCGCAACTCAAGCAGAATCTCGGCGCACTTGGTTGGCAACTGGACGCTGCGCAGCTTGAGCGCCTCGACGTGGCCAGCGCAAGGACACCCCCCTATCCGTACTACCCCTATTGGAACGGGCAATTCGCTGAGCGCAGTCCAGTCGAGACTCGTCAGCGCTCGTGACACACAGTGACGCTGCGGGAGACTGTCTTCGGCCAGGTCGTACTCTTCCAGCAGGTGCCGGAAGTTGAGGATCGTGGTCTCGTCTGGAATCGGCTCGCTCAGTTTCAGCCTGGCGAAGTTGCGCAACGAGACGATCTCATACAGCGCTTCCTCCATCGCCGGGTCGCAACTTCGCTAGCGATCGCCGATCGACGCAGTACCCCGGTGGGGAAAGTGCGTGTCCAACATAGCCGCATAACGATCGTCGTCGCGGAAGTCGGCGACGCGATGGCGCGAAAACGGGTACGGCACTACCGGTCCGCTCCGCCATACGGCTTGCCAGCGCAACCCGTCCCGCAGACGCAGGCGCAGGGCGACCTGCCACTCGTCGAAGACCCAGCCGTCGTTTGCATTGGCGCGCAGCGACCATGACAGATGTTCGACTCCGGCGGCCGGATTGCCGGTCCGCCGCGGCTCTACGCAGCGCCGATATCCCTCTGTGAGGATGGGCACGAACACGGTGGCACGGCCCAGGTCTTCGACCAGTCTGGGGATCTCGTCCTTCATGCGATCCGTTCGCAGCACGGGTCCGATCCGGTCGCGAAGATCGAGGCTCTCGAACTGGTCGTAAATGACCCTATAGCCATGGCGCTCCAGATCCTTGGCGAACTTGAACACCCATTGCCGATGCGGCTCGCTTTCCCAGCGATACGAGATGAAGTACACGTCCTCGTCACGGTGCCGCGCGGCTTCCGGCGGGCTACCCCGGTTGAGCCGCCTGTGAGCGATCGCGTCGAAAGAGGCGCCATCCGACTCGGACTCTTCGATAGCAAGGTTGGCAGGAGACAGTAATGCGAAGGCGCGAGTTCGCTGCTGACCGCCCTTACCCGCCATCCGGTGCAGCCTCCTGGACTCATAGGGCTGGGGGGTCCGTTCTGCGTCAACGCCGCGGGACTCGCCGATGGAGGCGCCGTCGGAGTCCAACGAATCCAGCAAGCGTTGCACGTCCTGCAGACCAATCCGGGGCCGCTCGTAGGTCGGGTTGAGCTCCAGCGCCCGCCGAAAGCTCGCGATCGCGTCGCCGTAGCGTTCCCACAACTGCAGCAGCCAGCCCCTGTTCGACCACCACATCGAGTCGATCTCGGTCGAGAACCGACCCACGGCCTGGTCGTATGCCTCGAGGCTGCCGTGAAAGCAACCGTTCTGCCGCAGCAGGCTCGCCACGTCAAACCATCGATCGACGTCCGCGGGATCGGTGAACAGGCGGTCGACCTCGCCGCGGATGTCATCGTCGCAGTCGATCTCACGCAAGACTTGCACCACCCGTGCGGCGGCCTGCGAGAACCCGCCCGATCCCGCGGCGGGGAGTGGCTCCTCCTCATCGAGCGCAAACAGCGCGCGCTGCAGATTCCGACCCCGCAGTCCGGCGGCTTCGAGCTCCGACGGCGCCTTCGGGCCGACCATGACGGCATTCAGGGCGTCAGTGACCCGATGCAACGATTGCTCGAACATCCGCTCGGCGAGCGGCGTGGCCGGCGCTTCCTGCCGCTCGCCGCGAATCGCCGCGATCGCCCGTTTTGCAGCATCGGCCACCACCTCGCCTCCCATGACAGGTGGCAGACGGGCGTGTGTTTCCAGCGTAGGCAACGCCGAAACGTCGCCCAGCCTGCCCAACATGTCGATCAATGCGACGCGCACCTGTCGGTCGGTGAAACCTGTCCGCAAAGGTGATGAGAGGAGGCTATCCCGCGCCAGGAGCTCGACAATGTTCCTCGCGCTGTGATCCTCGCCCAGCAGGTCTTGGAGAAACTCGGCCAGATTCGCGTACATGGCAGATCCCAGTGCGCTCATAGCTTACGTCGGTCTCAAGAACAAATGGCAGACGGGAAACGAATAACGGCTCCGCGCACACCAACTCTGGTTTGCTCGACAACCTCGGCGAATGCAAGATCCAAGATGGACCGGTTGTTCACCCCAGAGAACCGCCAGGGCTCCCCTTGGGTCGGCAGCGCTCGATCGCCTTAGGTCGGTAGCGCGGGTTCGATGACATGCGACACGGCGGTGAGACGCCCCTTGCATACCTGCCGCCGATCCCTCTATACTGAACCACATGGTTCAGCATTCTCCGGCACACTTCAACGCCTCCTTCGCCGCCCTCGCCGACGCCACCCGCCGTGGCGTCCTCAACCAGCTCGCACGCGGCGACGCCTCCATCACCGACCTCGCCGACAAGTTCGAAATGACCCTCACGGGCATGAAGAAGCACGTCGGCGTGCTCGAGCTGGCCGGCCTCGTGACCACCGAAAAGGTCGGCCGCGTGCGCACGTGCCGCATCGGCCCGTGCCGTCTCGAGGAGGAAATGGAGTGGATCGCACATTACCGCCAGGTGTGGGACGCGCGCTTCGAAGCGCTGGACGGTGTCGTCGACGAACTCAAACGACAGGAGAAGGCCCATGGTCGCAAGAAGAGAAGGTGAATCTCAGCGCACGACGGTGCAGAAGAAGTCGGAGCGAGAAGTCGTCGTCACGAGGACGTTCGATGCGCCAGCGCGGCTCGTGTTCGAGGCGTGGTCCAAGCCCGAGTTGTTCGAGAAGTGGTGGGTGCCCCGCTCCATGGGCATGACACTTCGCTCGTGCGAGCTGGACGTGCGCACCGGCGGCAGATACCGCCTGGTGTTCGGCGATGATCCCGCGAACCCGATGGCGTTCTTCGGCAAGTACCTGGAGGTGGTGCCTAACAAGCGCATCGTCTGGACAAACGAGGAAAGCGGTGACGCGGGATCCGTCACCACCTTGACGTTCGAAGAGCGCGACGGCAAGACGCTGCTCGTCATGAGCGAGCTGTATCCCACGAAGGAAGCGCTCGACGCGGCCGGCACGGGCGCGCAGGAAGCGATGAACGAGACGTTCGGTCAGCTCGACGAACTGCTCGCCGAGCAATCGAGCATGGCGGGACGCTTGCCGTCGGACTAAGCCGCCAGAAGCGACTGACAGCACGCAATCTTGAACAATCAATCGCTCGCTCGTTGCGAGTGCCCGTCCAAGGCCGCAATCCATCCTCCATCCACAAGCCCCAAACGATGGCACTCGCGGCAGGCGGTGCGCGGCGGTGGCGCATCTGTGGCGACGAGAAGCGCAGGGCCGGGGTCGGCGCGCGCAGCGCGCTTCGTGATCTGACTCGCCGCAGCTGTCTGAGCGCATTGAGCTTGCTCACGGAGCGAGTTCTGCGGCGCGACCCCGGGCCGAAGCATCGCAGTGCAGTCGGCGCGCAGCGCCGACCGCCAC
>CAJPFZ010000386.1 GCA_905339355.1 Burkholderiaceae bacterium | reverse complement strand
GCCTTCCTGAGCGGCGGCGTGAGCGGTCATCTCAAAGTGCTGCTGGATAATTATCTGGCCAGCTTCGGCTGCAGGAATCATTTTGTGTATGAAGCGCTGGCGCCGGCTGTGGTGCGCGCCGCAAACAAAAAATCCTACGGCATGGAAATGCCGCGCTACAACATCAATAAAGCCAAGGTGGTGTTGTCTTTCGGGGCAGACTTCCTCGGTGCCTGGGTTTCTCCGGTGCATTTCTCACAGCAATATGCTCAGTTCCGCAAAGGTGTGGACGGCGAGCGCGGCGTCTTGATCCAGATCGAGCCGAAGATGACCCTGACCGGTGCGAACGCAGATCGCTGGGTGCCCATCCGTCCGGGAACCGAAGGTGTTCTGGCGCTGGGCATCATCAACGCGCTGGGCACGGCTGGCGGCGATATCGCGGCGCTGGTGAAAGATTACGATAAGGTGCGTGTCAGCAGAGAAACTGGCGTCCCGCCCGGGCACATCGACAAGATCGCTGCGTTGCTGAAATTGCGTTCGCCCAGCCTGGTGCTGGCGGGCGGCGCGGCAGAAGGCTATGCGCATGGTTCACAGAATGCTGCTGCGATTAATTTGCTCAATCATGTGCTGGGTAATGCTGGCAAGACGATAGAGGCGGCCGCTGAAGTTCCGTTCCCGCAGATGGCTCCGGCAAGGGGCAATACCGCTGCGCTGAAAGTGCTGAATGATGGCTTGGCTGCCGGCAAATACAAGGTGCTCTTCAACTATGCGGCGAACCCGGTTTTCACCGCGCCGGGCGGAATGAAGTTCAAGGACAATTGGGCCAAGGCAGACTTCAAGGTGGTGTTCGCCCATTACATGGATGAAACCGCGTTGCAGGCTGATCTGGTGTTGCCGCTGGATTCCGCGCTGGAAGACTGGGGCACGCACGTCCCCGAGTATATGGCAGACGGCGCGCAGATCAATATCCAGCAGCCGCTGATGGAAAAGCTGCACGCCAATACTCGCGGCATGGGTGACATCCTGTTGGCTTTGATCAAGCAACGCCGCCCTGAAGACTACAAGAGCTACGAAGATTATTACGGTTACTTGCGCGCCGCCATGCTGCAAAACAAGGCGGCGTTGGGGGG
>CAJPFZ010000385.1 GCA_905339355.1 Burkholderiaceae bacterium | reverse complement strand
CGGAAGCCACCGTCGACCGGCTTGGCACGGCTCAACATGCTGGCCGGGTCGCTGCCGTGGTTGGGCTCGGTCAGGCCGAAGCAGCCGACCCATTCGCCGGTGGCCAGGCGTGGCAGGTACTTCTGGCGCTGCGCCTCGCTGCCGTAGGCGTGGATCGGGTGCATCACCAGCGAACTCTGCACGCTCATCGCGCTGCGGTAGCCGCTGTCCACGCGCTCGACTTCACGCGCGACGAGGCCGTAACTCACGTGGTTGACGCCGGGGCAGCCGTAGCCGTCGATGGTGGAGCCGAGCAGGCCCAGCGCGCCCATCTCGTTCATGATCTCGCGATCGAACTGCTCATGGCGCGCGGCCATCAGCACACGCGGCTGCAGGCGCTCCTGGCAGTAGTGACGGGCGGCGTCGCGGACGGCGCGTTCTTCGTCGCTGAGCTGCTCGTCGAAGCGGAACGCGTCATCCCACTGGAAGGCGGTCTTCATGGCTTCAACTCCAAAGAGCCCCGTTGCGGCCGATGATAAGCGCGTGGGGCCTTCGTTCAGCACCGAAAATCACCCTCCACATCGAATCAACGGAGCAGTCCATGAGCGAGAAGATCGAGACCATCACCCTCGGCGGCGGTTGTTTCTGGTGTGTGGAGGCCGTCTACGAAAAGGTCGAGGGCGTGACGGCCGTCGAATCGGGCTACTGCAACGGCCACGTCGAGCGGCCCAGCTACGAGCAGGTGTGCACCGGCAACACCGGCCACGCCGAAGTCGTGCGCGTGAGCTTCGACTCCTCGAAGATCTCGCTGCGCGACATCCTCGAGATCTTCTTCGTGATTCACGACCCGACCACGCTGAACCGCCAGGGCAGCGACGTGGGCACGCAGTACCGCTCGGGCATCTACTTCGACAACGAGGAACACGAGCGGGTGGCGCGCGAAGTGCTGGCCGAAGTCAACGCGCACCACGGCGGCAAGGCGGTGACGGAGCTGAAGCCGCTCGCCAACTACAGCCGCGCCGAGGACTACCACCAGCACTACTTCGCCACCCACCCGAACCAGGGCTACTGCGCCTTCGTCGTGGCACCCAAGGTGGAGAAGTTCCGCAAGACGTTTGCGAGCCGCGTGCGCAAGGATTGAGCCGGCGCAGCCATGCCCCATGGCTGCGCGGGGCAGTCCTCGAGATGCGGCTTGGTATGCTCGCCAGTTGATCGCCATGCACAAGCTCCGAAGCATCCAACGTTTGCGCTCCACGCTCGCCGGCGTGGTGCTGGTGGCGCTGGTGCTGACGCAGTTGCTCGGGCTGCTGCACCGCTTGGTGCACGCCGATGGCCGAGCGAACGATGCGCCGCGTGCCGAGACGATGGCGGTTGCCGTCTCCGCCGAACCCGGTGGCTGGCTCGAGCAGCTGTTCGACGGCCACGACCGGCATGGTTGTGACGCGTTCGATCAGCTGACCCACGCCGATGCGCTGTGCAGCGTACCTGCGCTGCCGCTCGCCGCTGCGCAAGACAGCGCACCGGCCGAACGCCATCACGCGTGGCAGCTGGCCCATCAGGCAGCGGGCTTTCTCGCCCGCGGCCCACCTCTCCTGAGCTGACGTCCAGGGCCGCACCGGCCCGCTCGACCATCGCGCTCCCGCGCGTTGCCCACGGCATGCGCCCCCGCTTCTCGGGCGGCGCGCGCCGCCGCCATTGAATCAGCTCACACTTCGCATGAACCACTCCGTGCTCCATCCGCTGGCGTTCGCCGCTGCGCTCGCCTTCCTCCCCACCGCCCACGCGCAGACCGCGCCGCGCACCGCTGCCACCACGCTCGACAAGGTGATCGTCACCGGCAACCCGCTCGGCAGCAGCGAGCTTGCCGCCCCCGTCTCCGTGCTCACAGGCGACGAACTCGTGCTTCGCCGCGGCAGCTCGCTCGGCGACACGCTGGCCAGCCAGCCCGGTGTGTCGTCCACCTACTTCGGACCCAACGCCAACCGCCCGACCATTCGCGGGCTCGACGGCGAGCGTGTCCGCATGCTCACCAATGCCGGCGGCTCGCTGGACGCGTCGACGCTCAGCTACGACCATGCGGTGCCCATCGACCCGCTGTTCATCGAGCGCCTCGAAGTGTTGCGCGGGCCGGCGGCCCTCTTCTATGGCGGCAGCGCGCTCGGCGGCGTCGTCAATGCGATCGACAACCGCATTCCGAAGGAGCGCATCGATCGCGCGAGCGGCGCGCTCGAGCTGCGCCTGGGTGGCGCTGACCGCGAACGCGGCGGCGCGGCGATGGCCGAGACCGGCAACGACCGCTACGCACTGCACTTGGACGCCTTCGGCCGCAACACATCCGACCTGCGGGTGCCGCGCTTCACGCCCGTCGAAGACGGCAGCTCGCTGCCCGAGGCCAACCGCGTTCGCAACTCCGCCAGCCGCACGCGGGGCGGCGCAGCCGGCGCCTCGGTCTTCTTCGACCAGGGTCACCTGGGGTTGTCGGTGGACACCTACGACAGCGACTACGGCACGCCCGCCGAGCCTGACGTGGGCATCGAGATGAAGCGCGATCACCTCGGCATGGCGCTGGCGCTCGACAAGCTCAGCGGCCCGCTGCGCGGTCTGCGCGGCGCCTTCAACCACACGCGCTACCGGCACCAGGAGGTCGAGGGCGACGGCGAAGTCGGCACGGTGTTCAAGACACGCGGCAATGAACTGCGCCTGGAGGCAGAGCACGCTGCCCTGGGTGCGCTGCGCGGCAGCGTCGGCCTGCAGCTCGAGGACGCGGACTTCTCGGCGCTCGGCGACGAGGCCTTCGTGCCCAGCACGACGACACGCCGCCAGGCACTGTTTGCCCTGGAGGAACTCGGCTGGGCCTTCGGCACTCTGACTGCGGGGGTGCGTGTCGAACGCGCCTCGGTGAGGTCGGTTGGCGACGCCGATCCCGACGAGCCGAAGTTCGGGCCGGCGATGCAGCGCCGCTTCAACCTGCGCAGCGGCTCGCTGTCGAACGTCTTCAAGCTCGATCCGCAATGGTCGGTGAGCGCCGCGCTGAGCCTGAGCGAACGCGCGCCGACCTCGTTCGAGCTGTTTGCAAACGGCGTGCACGTGGCGACCGGCGCGTTCGAGCGTGGCGACGCCGATCTGCGCAAGGAGCGCGGAAGCAACCTCGACATCGCGCTGCAGTGGCGCTCGGGCGAACATCACCTGCGTGTCGGCGCCTTCGCGACGCGCTTCTCGCGCTTCATCTCGCTGGAGGCGACGGGCAACACCGTGACCGAACTCGACGAGGACGGCAACCCGGTCGACTTCCCGGAGCACGAGTTCCGTGCGGTGCGTGCGCGGCTGAACGGCGTGGAGATCGAGGGGCGTACGCGCTTGATGGAATCAGCCGCCGCCACCGTCGACCTGAGCGGCAAGCTCGACTTCACGCGGGCGACCAACACCGCCACGGGTGAGCCGCTGCCGCGGGTCGCCCCGGCGCGGCTGCTGCTCGGCGTGGAGGCGGTGCGCGGTCCGTGGGGCGCGCGAATCGAGCTCGACCTTGCGGCCAAGCAGAACCGTGTGCCCTCCACCGACTCGCCGACCCGCGGCTACAGCATCGCCAACCTGGCATTGACGCGGCGCTTCACGCTCGGACAGAGCGACGGCCTGTGGTTCGTCAAGCTCGCGAATGCGGGCGACCGCCTCGCGTACAGCGCGTCGACGTTCGAGACGGTGCGGGGGCTGTCGCCGCTGCCGGGGCGTTCGCTGAAGACGGGTGTACGGCTGAGCTTCTAGCCGAACTGCGCGATGTCAGGGTGCGAGCCGCTCTCGCACCCAGGCGCCGCCTTGCGGGCGGTAGCGCAGCCGGTCGTGCAGCCGCGAAGGACGGCCCTGCCAGAACTCCCATCGATCGGGGGCGAGCCGGTAGCCGCCCCAGTGCGGCGGACGCGGCGGGTTCAGCAGGTACATCGCGCCGTACTTCGCAGCGCCCGCGACCAGCGCCGCGCGCGAGGCGATCACCTCGCTTTGCGGCGAGGCCCAGGCCCCGATGCGCGAGTCGAGCGGCCGCGTGCGGTAGTACGCGTCGGATTCGTCGTCGCTGACCTTCTCGACCCGGCCTTCGATGCGCACCACGCGCTCGAGCTCGACCCAATGGAACTGCAGCGCCGCGAACGGGTGCGCCGCCAGTTCGCGCCCCTTGCGGCTTTCGTAGTTCGTGTACCAGACGATGCCCCGGTCGTCGTAGCCTTTGATCAGCACCACCCGCGTCGACGGCCGGCCGTCTTCGCCGACAGTGGCCAGCGTCATCGCGTTGGGCTCAGGCAGCTGCGCCGCGAGCGCCTGCTGGAACCAGCGGTCGAACTGCTTCAACGGATCGGGCTCGGAGGCCTGCTCGTCCAGCTCGGCGCGTTCGTAGCTCTTGCGAAGATCGGCGATCGAGTTCATGCACCGAGTATAGGAATGTGCGCCGCCAAGGACCGCTGCGGTGCCACTGGCCGCGTTCAAGGTGCCGCGGCGTGAAAAAAGGTGTGCTGCTTCTCACCGTAACTCGGCGTAATGCATTCGTGGAACCACCACCCCCCAGAAAACGCTTACGGGGAAGAACTTAAGTAGAGGCCCTCTGGCTGAAAGCGGCGTCGGCTTCCATCCTTGAGATGCATGCCGCGGGTGTCGCGGCACGCGCATCGTTTTTCGAACAAGGGTCGTCGGAGGGATCATGAAGTCGCGGCCGGCCGTGATCGTATTGGCCGCTGGAACGGGTTCCCGTTTCGGCGCGCCCGGTCACAAGCTCACACAGCGCCTGGGCGCTTCCAGCATCCTCGGCGCGACCCTGCGGCATGCGATTGCAAGCCACCTGCCGGTCGTCGTCGTCACCACCGAGGCGCTCGCCGATGCGGCGCGCGGCTATGTGGCGTCGCGCGACGTGGTGATCCTGCCTGCCGTCGGCACGCCGGGTCAGCCCCTGGGCATGGGTTTCTCGATTGCTGCCGGCGTCGCCGCGCGCCCCAACGCGACCGGCTGGCTGGTCCTGCCCGGCGACATGCCGATGGTGCAGGGCACGAGCATGGCGGCGGTGGCCGCCGCGCTCGAGCAGCATCCCGTCGCGTATGCGCAGTACCGGGGCAGACGCGGGCATCCGGTGGGCTTCTCGGCGGAGTTGTATTCCGAACTCGTCACGCTGTCGGGCGACGAAGGCGCACGGCGGCTGGTGGCGCGGTATCCCGCCTACGGTGTGGAGGTCGACGATCCCGGCGTATTGGTCGACGTAGACACCGAAGCCGATCTCGAGAAAGTGCGTTTGACACACGCTGCCGCGGCGGCGACGCTGTCTCGCTGACCGGCGAGGTCTTCGTCACGCCGTCAGCGCGTGGCGCCGGGCCAGTTCCACCAGCCGTTCGATCTCGCGGTCGCGGATGCCGCAGCCGCGCAGCGACGCGGCGGTGCCGATCAGGTAGTCGAGCGTCGTGCCATAGCGGCCGCAGGCGCGCCGCAGGATGTCGAGCAGCGTGTCGTCCGGAAGCGGCCCGACGTAGCTCGGGCTGCTGCGGCTCAACGTGAAGGCGAGGGCGCGAACGGGGCCTTCGGGCGTGCGGCAGGGCAGCCACTTCGGGTCGTAGACGCCGGTGGGCATTTCACGTTCCCACAGGCGCTGGAGTTCTTCGTCGGCGCGCGCGGGGTCCATGCGGTAGGCCATGCCGCGGCACGAGCCGCCGGAGACCAGCGCGAACACCAGGCCCGAGCAGTCGGGCGTGCCGCGGTTGATGGTCGAGCGCATCTCGAGCGCGCGGTGGTAGCCGTGGATGGTGGCCGGCCGCTGCTCCACGGCGTCGAACTCGGGGCGCCAGATCAGCGACGCGTAACCGAAGACCCACAAGTCCTTGTGTCCGCCCCATTCGGCGCGTACCTTGGCGAGTTGATTGCTGGGATGACGTGGATGCGACGGCGGATGCAAGTGCATACCGGAACTCTATCGCGGTGCACGCGCCCTTGTAGGAAGCGGCCCACAGCGGGGGCCGGCATGCGCCGCTGGCGCGCGCAGTCCACGCGCCGCAGGATGCGGAAGGTTCCGACCGGGAGATCGCCATGAATACCACCGTCGTGGGTGTCAGGCCGCGCCGCCGCCGCTGGCCCGGTGCGCTCGCGGTGATCGCCGCCGTGCTGATCGGCGTGGCGAGCTGCGAGGCGCTTGGGTGGCCCTTCCTCGCCCAGCCGATGCAGCGCTGGCTGACGCAGATCCTGGAGCGCGACGTCGATCTCTCGCTCGACGGCCACACGCCGGCCTCGGTGCGCGTGCGCCTGTTCGGGCGGCTGCGCATCGAGGCGCCGCTCATCCGCGTGGGATCGGCTCACGGCTCGGCGCCGCAGATCGCGCTGAGTGCCGACGACGCCGTGATGACGCTGCGCTACGCGGACCTCTGGCGTGCCCGGGGTCGCCAGGCATTGCACGTTCACGAGGTGGCAGCCGCACAACTGCAGATGTCTCCCGGCCGCGATGTCGAAGTGGCCCACGCGAAACCCTGTTCGCTGTGTACGGAAGTTCATGCTGAATTGACGATGTAACTGAGTTACTTCACAATCGTTGTCAGAGTTACATCGGCCGACCAGGCCGCAACACCCCATGAACCCCATCGTCAACGCCGTCACCCGGCGCATCCGCGAGCGCAGCGCCAGGACACGCGAGGCCTACCTCGCCCAGGTCGAACAATCCATCGACCGCCCACGCGGCAGCGACCGCATGGGCTGCGCCAACGTCGCGCACGCGTTCGCCGCGCTGCCGGCCAACGACAAGCTGCGTGTCGTCGTCGAGCGCGCGCCGCACATCGGCATCGTGACTGCCTACAACGACATGCTGTCGGCGCACCAGCCCTACGAGGTCTTCCCTGCGCTAATT
Source organism: Burkholderiaceae bacterium (assembly GCA_905339355.1). Lineage (GTDB taxonomy): Bacteria > Pseudomonadota > Gammaproteobacteria > Burkholderiales > Burkholderiaceae_C > Albitalea. The sequence goes on along the minus strand of CAJPFZ010000385.1, from coordinate 24,894 downwards.
CGCGACGAGGCCCATCGGCAAGGTGCCACCGCTCAAGTCGCGGGCGGCGTGCCGGCGATGTGCGACGGCGTCACGCAGGGTCTGCCCGGCATGGAGCTGAGCCTGTTCTCGCGCGACACCATCGCGATGGGCACGGCGATCGCGCTCACACACGACGTTTTCGACGGCGCGCTGCTGCTGGGCATCTGCGACAAGATCGTGCCGGGACTGCTGATCGGCGCGCTGCACTTCGGCCACCTGCCGTGTGTCTTCGTGCCGGCCGGGCCGATGAGCAGCGGCCTGTCGAACACCGAGAAGTCGAAGGTGCGCGAGCAGTTCGCCCAGGGCCTGGTCGGGCGCGACAAGCTGCTCGAGGCCGAGTCGGCCGCCTACCACGGCCCCGGCACGTGCACCTTCTATGGCACGGCCAACAGCAACCAGATGCTGATGGAGGCGATGGGCCTGCACGTGCCCGGCGCCGCCTTCGTGCATCCGCACGACGGGCTGCGCGAGCAACTCACGCGCGAGGCCGTGCGCACGCTGCTGTCGATCACCAAGGCTCGACGCTTCACGCCGATCGGCAAGATGGTCGACGAGCGCGCGATCGTCAACGCGATGGTGGCCTTGCTCGCCACCGGCGGATCGACCAACCACCTGATCCATTGGGTCGCGGTGGCGCGCGCGGCGGGCATCCTCATCGACTGGACCGACTTCTCCGAGCTGTCGCAGGTGACGCCGCTGCTGTCGCGTGTTTATCCCAACGGCAGCGCCGACGTGAACCAGTTCCAGAACGCCGGCGGCCCAGGGTTCGTGATCCGCGAGCTGCTGAAGAGCGGCGTGATGCACGCCGACGCAGCGACCGTGTCGGCGGGCGGCATGCCCGCCTATGCGCGCGTGCCGCAGCCGGCGGGGGAGGGGCTCGCCTGGGTCGATCTGCCCGCGGGCAGCACCGACCCGAGCGTGGTACGCACGGCCGATGCGCCGTTCAGCAGCTCGGGCGGCCTCAAGCTCCTGACCGGCAACCTCGGCCGCTCGGTGATCAAGGTGTCGGCAGTGCCCGACGATCGGCACGTGATCGAGGCGCCTGCCATCGTGTTCGAGACGCAGGAGCAACTGCTGGCGGCGTTCAAGGCCGGCGAACTGGAGCGCGACCTCGTCGCGGTGGTGCGCTTCCAGGGCCCGCGCGCCGACGGGATGCCCGAACTGCACAAGCTGACGCCGCCGCTGGCCGTGCTGCAAGGCAAGGGTTTCAAGGTCGCGCTGGTCACCGACGGGCGCATGAGCGGCGCCTCGGGCAAGGTGCCGGCAGCCATCCACGTGAGCCCGGAAGCGCTCGCCGGAGGGGCGCTCGGCAAGGTGCGCAACGGCGACGTGATCCGGCTCGACGCGATCGAGGGTACGCTGAACGCGCTGGTGGATGCCGCCGAATGGGAAGCACGCGACGCCGTGCCGCTCGGCGATGCCCAGCGCCAGGTCAACGCCCACGGCCTCGGCCGCGAACTCTTCGGCGGCATGCGCCGCAACGTGCTGAGCGCCGAAGAAGGCGCCATCACCTGGCTCTGAAACCGTCCACCCCTGCACCTGTCTCAAGCGCATGAACACACTCGAACTCGCAAGCCACGGCCCGGTGATTCCGGTCATTGTCATCAACCGCCTGGACGACGCCGTGCCGATGGCACAGGCACTGGTCGACGGCGGTGTCCGCGTGCTGGAAGTGACGCTGCGCACGCCGGTGGCGCTGCGCTGCATGGAGGCGATCGCGCGGGCGGTGCCCGAGGCCATCGTCGGCGCCGGCACCGTGCGCAGCGTCGCCGATGCGCAGGCCGCTCGCGACGCCGGCTGCCGCTTCGCCGTGAGCCCGGGCTACCTGCACGAGGTGGGCATCGCCTGCCACGAGCTTGGCCTGCCGCTGCTGCCCGGCGTGTCCACCGGCAGCGAGGTGATGCAGGCCAACGCCGACGGCTATGACTTCCTCAAGTTCTTTCCCGCGACCGCGGCCGGCGGCATTCCGATGCTGAAGGCCCTGGCGGGGCCTTTCCCCGACGTGGCGTTCTGCCCGACCGGCGGCATCACGCCCGAGACGGCGCCGCAGTTCCTCGCCTTGCCGAACGTGCGCGTGTGCGGCGGTTCGTGGCTGACGCCGTCCGATGCAGTCGAAGCACGCGACTGGGGTCGCATCACGCAACTGGCTCGCGAGACCGCGAAGCTGCGCCGCGGCTGAGACCGGATCGACTGTTGTACACACCCCCTTATGGGGGATGTGTAAAGCCTACAAGCTCTCCACAATGCTCCGCAGTTGCCGGTGGACGCGGGCAGCGGCTGGGAGCGGATAAACACATCACAAGGGCACCGATGGTGCCCTTGTCCTTTTCGGCGAGCGGTTGCCCCCTTGCTTTGGCGGCGGTGCCGGATTCAGGCGCCGCGTTGCTCGATCAGCTCGATCTTGTAACCGTCGGGGTCCGTGATGAAGGCGATCACCGTCGACCCACCCTTGACTGGCCCCGGCTCCCGCGTGATCGCGCCGCCCAACGCCGCCGCCTTCTCGCGCACGGCAGCACAGGTGGCCGCGACGTCCGGCACGCCGATCGCGAGGTGGCCATAGGCGGTGCCCAGCTCGTATTTCTCGACGCCGTAGTTGTATGTCAGCTCGATCTCGGCATGCTCGGGGTTGCGGCCGTAACCGACGAACGCGAGGTCGTACTTCTGATCCGGCCGCTCGGTGGTGCGCAGCAGCTGCATGCCCATCACCTCGGTGTAGAAGCGGATGGCGCGTTGCAGGTCGCCGACCCGCAGCATGGTGTGGAGTAATCGCATGGTCAGCAGCTCCTCGTGCGCCAAACGTCCTATCGCGCGTCGAGCACGATGCAGGTGGTGGTGGCGTGGGCGAACAGTGTGCCATCGGGGCCGACCAGCTTGCCCTGCGAGGTGCCGATGCGCCCGCCGCTGTAGATGATTTCGCCGATTGCGCGCACCAGCGGTACGCGGTCAGTCAGCGCCTTCACGAAGTTCACCTTGAGTTCGAGCGTGGTGTAGGTCTTGCCCACCGGCAGCAGCGTGTGCACGGCGCAGGCAAGCGCCGAATCGAGCAGCGTCGCGATCCAGCCGCCATGCACGCTGCCGAGCGGGTTGTAGTGCGCGAACTGCGGCTTGCCCTGGAACTGCACGCGGCCGGGTTCGGCCTCGACGAGGATGAAATCCAGCGTCTCGCTGATCGGCGGGACCGGGATGTCGCCGATCAGCATCGCCTCGAAGATCTGCATGCCGGTCAGACCGGCGAACTGCTCCGGCCGACCGAGGCCGCTGCGCAGCCGGCGGGCGCGCAGCTCGGCGTCTCGAGCCTGCCACGCGGCGAGGGTGGTGTCGGCGGGCGAGGCGGGGGTGTGGGGCAAGGCGCTCATGGGGCAGTTTCCGGCATAGATAGTTGTAGCTGCAATGATTGTAGCTACAATGTTCGAATGCCGCAGCGCCCCGCTTCAACACCACACGCCGAATCCGCGGCAGCCGCGCCTCGCGGCTGCACCAACCTTAAGCTGCGCCAGCTGAGCCGCGCCGTGACCCGGCACTACGACGCGTACGTGGCTCCCACCGGTCTGAAGAACACGCAGTACTCGCTGCTCTCGCATGTGGTGCTGCTCGGGCCGATCAAGCCCTCGGCGCTGGCCGCGCGCATGCGGCTGGACGCGTCCACGCTGACCCGCAACCTGCAGCCGCTGGTGGCGCAGGGCTGGCTCACGCAGGGCCCGGGTGACGACGCGCGCAGCCGGCTCATCGAGGCCACTGAGGCGGGACGCGCAAAGCGTACCGAGGGTCAGCGTGCCTGGAAGCAGGCGCAGCTCGCGCTCAACGCACGCCTGGGCAGCGATCGGGTGGCGGCCCTGCACGCGCTGATCGACGACTGCATGGCCCAGCTCGATGCGGCCGACGACGACCAGGGCGAGGTCCGCTGAGTCAGTTCGCCCGGGTGGCCGCGAGGCCTGGGACCACGTCGTCGCCGTAGGCGCTCTTCCAGCGCTGCGCGACGCGTTCGTTCTCGTCCAGCCGGTGGCCGGGCAAGCCGTCGTCGGCATGCCAGCCGGCGATGCGCGACTCGATCGCGTAGTGCGCCATTGGCTTCAGCTGCGACGGGTCGTCGAGGCTGCCGACCGAGAGGTCCATGTACTCCGAGTCGTTGAACTCGAAGCTCAGCGGTGTGCCGCAGCGGTCACAAAAGCCCCGCCGCGCGATCTTCGACGACACGTAGTAGGCCGGCGACGCAAGCCAGGTGACCTCGCTCTTGCGCAGGTTCACGAACGCTGCACGCGTGTTGCCGAAGGCCAGCTGGCACATGCGGCAGTGGCAGTAGTAGCCGTCGCGGTGTGTCGGCCGCGCTTCGTAGCGCACCTGGCCGCAGAGACAGCCCCCGGTCAGCGGGGGCAGGGATTGCTGTTCAGCCATGCTGGCTCCTGTCGATGCTGAATCTTGAACCGGTGCGCGGAAGTACAGCAGTTTCAGCGCGCCGAGGCAAGCCGATCGAGCCAGATGCCCATGCCCTGGGCGTTGAGTTCGATGTCCATGGCGAGCAGCGCCAGCACCTCGTCGTCAGGCAGCGTGCAGCCATGCCGCTGCAGCTGCTGCAGATAGAGTTCCGACAGGCCGCGGCGCAGCGCGCCGTGCCGATCGGCAGCGCCGGCGGCGCGATGCCCCAGCGCGACGATCTCGGCGAGCGACTCAAGGAACTGCGCGCCCAGGCGTTCGACGCTGCCGACGGGGCCATAGTGCGTGAGGTACATCTGTTGCGGGTCGAAGGCGAGCATGCGCCGCACCGACTCGCGCAGCGCCTCGGGCTCGAACTGCACCGGTGTCGTGGTCGGCAGCATCCAGGCGCCGCGCCCGGTATCGAACTCGCGGTAGGACAGGCCGAAGGTGTCGCCGGTGAAGAAGCCGCGGCTGCGTTCGTCCCAGATGCAGTGATGGTGGCGTGCGTGGCCGGGGGTGTCGATGAAGCGCAGCGCGCGGCCGGCGAAATCGAGCGTCATCTCGTCGTTCGTCGTCAGTACGCGGTCCTCGTCCACGCCGACCACCTCGCCGTAGGAGCGGGCCACCTCCTCGTCGCCATACACCCCGCGGGCGCCGGCCATCAGCTGCGACGGGTCGATCAGGTGGCGGGCGCCGCGCGGGTGCACGACAAGGCGCGCCGCGGGCAGTGCCTGCATCAGCAGGCCGACGCCGCCGGCATGGTCCAGGTGCACGTGGGTTGCGATGACGAAGTCGACATCGGCGCGCTGCAGCCCGGCCGCTTCCAGCGCCGCCAGCAGGCGCGGGACCGAGTGGTTGGTGCCGGTGTCGACAAAGGCACCGCGGCCGCGTTCGACGATCAGGTAGCTGGCGTCGAAGCGCGGCCGCTGAAAACCCGTGTCGATGACGTGGATGCCGTGGGTGTGCGACTGAACGAAGCTGTCGGTGGAGGGCATCATGGGGGCACGTGAAGTTGGCGCATTCTAGAAACTGTGACCTGGCGCGCCGCGCCGCAGTCTCAGTAGCGCTGCCAAACCGTGGACACCGACATGCGCTTGCACTGGCCGACCATCGCCGTTTCTGCCGCCTTGCTGGCCGGCTGCGCCACGAGCTACGGGCCTCAAAGCCTGTCCGCCGGCGCCTCGATGCAGGAGGTGGCGGCGGCGCTCGGACCGCCGACGGGGCGCTACCCGCGCGCTGACGGCGAGCGGGTCGAATACGCGCGCGGTCCTTACGGCAAACACACCTACATGCTCGACTTCGACGCCTCGGGCCGGCTCCTCCGATGGGAGCAGGTGCTGACCGAAGCCCACTTCGATGCGCTGCGGCCGGGCAGCAGCCGCGACGAAGTCCTGTTCGCGATCGGTCGTCCTTCGGAGTCGCAGAAGCTGTCGCTGCAGGCGCAGACCCTGTGGTCGTGGCGCTACGACAGCCCGTTCTGCAAGTGGTTCCAGGTCGGGCTCGATGCCGGCGGCAAGGTCGTTGACATCGGCTACGGCCCCGACCCGTTCTGCGAAGACCAGCTCACGATCGGCGACCAATGACCGGACCGACGCTCTATGGCATTCCCAACTGCGACACGGTGAAGCGGTCGCGGGCCTGGCTCGAGGATCGGGGTGTCGCGCACAGCTTCCACGACTTCAAGAAGAATGGCGTGCCGGCCGAGCGCATGGACGAGTGGATCGCGCGGCTGGGCTGGGAGGCGCTGCTCAACCGGCAGGGCACGACCTGGCGCAAGCTCGACGACGCCGCCAAGGCGGCGGTGGTCGACGCCGCTTCGGCGCGCGCGGCGATGCTGTCGCATGCGAGCCTGATCCGAAGGCCGATCGTCGAATGGCCCAACGGCGACATCACGATCGGCTTCACCCACGACGCGTTCAAGCAGCACACGCGGGAGTGAGTCTGCGCAGCAGACTCAAGCCAGCAGCTGCCGCAGCACGAACGGCAAGATGCCGCCGTGCCTGTAGTAGTCGACCTCGATCGGCGTGTCGATGCGCAGCACCAGCACCACCCTCTTGCAGCGGCCGTCGGGGCAGGTGATGACGAGCGTGGCGTCCTGCTGCGGTTTGATGTGCGCGTCGAGTTCGATGTCGAAGGTCTCGTCGCCCTTGATGCCCAGCGATTGCCAGCTGTCGGTGCCCTTGAACTGCAGCGGCAGCACGCCCATGCCGACGAGGTTGCTGCGGTGGATGCGCTCGAAGCTGCGCGCAATCACGGCCTTGATGCCCAGCAGCTGCGTGCCCTTGGCCGCCCAGTCGCGCGACGAGCCGGTGCCGTACTCCTCGCCGCCGAAGATCACCGTCGGCGTGCCCTCGGCGATGTACCTCATCGCGGCGTCGTAGATGAACATCTTCTCGCCGTCCGGCTGGTGCAGCGTCAGCCCGCCTTCCTCGCGGCTGCCGTCTGCTAGCGGCGGGATCATCAGGTTCTTGATGCGCACGTTGGCGAAGGTGCCGCGCATCATCACCTCGTGGTGGCCGCGGCGCGAGCCGTAGGAGTTGAAGTCGGCCTTCATCACGCCGTGCGCCTTGAGCCACTGGCCGGCGGGCGAGGTCTCCTTGATCGAGCCGGCCGGCGAGATGTGGTCGGTGGTGATCGAGTCGCCGAAGAGCGCCATCGCGCGCGCGCCCTTGACGCCCACCTCGCCGAGCTTCGGCTCCATGGTGAAGCCATCGAAGAAGGGCGGCTTGGCGATGTAGGTGGATTGCGGCCACGTGTAGACCTGCCCCTTCACGCCGTTGATCTGCTTCCACAGCTTGCCCGGGTCGCTGCCGACCTTCTCGTAGTTCTCGCGGAACGACTTCGGGTTCATGGCGTGCTTGAGCAGCGCATACACCTCTGCGCTCGTTGGCCAGATGTCGCCGAGGAAGACGTCGCGCCCGCCGGTGCCTTGCCCCACCGGCTCGGTCATCAGGTCGCGCAGCATCGTGCCGGCGATCGCGTAGGCGACCACCAGAGGCGGACTGGCGAGGAAGTTCGCCTTGATGTTCGGGTGGATGCGTGCCTCGAAATTTCGGTTGCCCGACAGCACCGCCGCGCAGACGAGGTCGTTGGTATAGATCGCCTCGTTGATCTCGGGCGTCAGGTCGCCGGCATTGCCGATGCAGGTGGTGCAGCCGTAGGCCGCCACCGTGAAGCCGAGTTCTTCCAGGTAGGGCAGCAGCTCGGTCTTCTGCAGGTACTCGGTGACGATGCGCGAACCGGGCGCGAGCGAGGTCTTTATGTGCTTCTTGACCTTGAGCCCCGCCTTCACCGCCTTCTTCGCCAGCAGGCCGGCGGCCAGGAGCACGCTCGGGTTCGACGTATTGGTGCACGAGGTGATCGCCGCGATCAGCACGTCGCCGTTGCGGATCTCGAGGCCGTCGCTCGTGGCGAAGCGCTGCGCCAGCTTCTCAGCGGGCTGGTTGAAGCCGTTCTCGGCCGGCGGCTTGCTGAACAGCGAGGTGAACTGGTTCTTCACGTGGCCGATCTCGATGCGGTCCTGCGGGCGCTTCGGGCCGGCGAGGCTGGGCGCCACCGTGCCGAGGTCGAGCTTCACCACGCTCGTGTAGTCGATCGCGCCGGGCATCGGCACGCCGAACAGACCCTGTGCCTTGAAGTAGGCCTCGAAGGCCTCGATCTCCTTGGGCGTGCGTCCGGTGCCGTTGAAGTAGTCGATGGTCTTTTCGTCGACCGGGAAGAAGCCCATCGTCGCGCCGTATTCCGGCGCCATGTTGGCGATCGTCGCGCGGTCGGGCACGGCGAGGCTTTGCGTGCCTTCGCCGAAGAACTCGACGAACTTGCCGACCACTTTCTCGCGCCGCAGGATCTCGGTGACGGTGAGCACCAGGTCGGTTGCCGTCACGCCTTCGCGCAGCCGCCCGGTCAGCTCGAAGCCGACCACGTCGGGTGTCAGGAAGTACACCGGCTGGCCGAGCATGCCCGCCTCGGCCTCGATGCCGCCGACGCCCCAGGCGACGACGCCGATGCCGTTGATCATCGTCGTGTGGCTGTCGGTGCCGACGAGGGTGTCGGGGTAGTACACGCTCTCCTCGCTGCGATGCACGCCGCGCGCCAGGAACTCGAGGTTCACCTGGTGCACGATGCCGAAGCCCGGGGGCACGACGCCGAAGGTGTCGAAGGCCTGCATGCCCCACTTCATGAACTCGTAGCGCTCCTGGTTGCGTTGGAATTCGAGTTTCATGTTGAGGTCGAGCGCATCGCGGGTGCCGTAGTGGTCGACCATCACCGAGTGGTCCACCACCAGATCCACCGGCACCAGCGGCTCGATCGTCTTCGGGTTCTTGCCCATGTCGGCGGCCACGTTGCGCATGGCGCCCAGGTCGGCCAGCAGCGGCACGCCGGTGAAGTCCTGCAGCACCACCCGCGCCACGACGAACGGAATCTCGTCGCTGCGCTGCACCGCCGGCTTCCAGTTGGCCAGTTCGGCCACATGCTCGGCCGTGACCTTCTTGCCATCGCAGTTGCGCAGAACGCTTTCGAGCACGATGCGCAGCGAGATCGGCAACCGGGCGACGTTGGGGTAGGTCTTGGCGAGTTCGGGCAGCGAGAAGAAGCGGCCCTCACGGCCCGACGCGGTGGCGAAGGTCTTCAGCGTCGTCGCGAAGGCATGTTGGGTGGTGTTGAGGGGCATGGCGCAAACCTTTTCTTGTGAAGGTCGAGGGGCGAGGCTGATTATTGTGTCAACCGCCCATGCCAGCACGTGCGACAGGGCTCAATTCGGTCGGCCGGCTCGTTCAGCGGGCACGAGCCGCTCGATTTCCGCCAGCACGGCCGCGAGTTCGGTGTTCACCTGGGGCAGCCAGGCGCAGACCTCGCTCTCGTCTTCGGTCGTGAAGGCGGTCTGCAGGCCCATCGCCGCGGTGTACAGGCCGCGTGCGCCGATCGTGCCCGCCAGGCCTTTGAGATCGTGCGTGCGGCGCCGTGCTTCGTCCCACTGGCCGGTCGAGCGGGCTTGCGCCACGACGCTTGCGAAGTCCAGATTCGCGTCGCGGAAACCGCGCAGGATCCGCCGGTACAGATGCGGCTTGCCGAGGCAATGCGCCAGGCCGTCGTCGGTGTCGATGGCGCCCAGCCCCTTGCCCGGCTCCCAGTCGGTCGTCGGGACCGGCTCGATCGGCGGCGCCGCCTTGCGCGAACTGATCCACTCGGCCATCGTGCGCAGCATCTGCGCCACGTCCAGCGGCTTGGCGATGTGCGCGTTCATGCCGCTCGCGAGCGCCCGGTCGCGGTCTTCGGCCAGCGCGCTGGCCGTCATCGCGATGACCGGCAACCGCTCGAAGGCCGGGTCCGCGCGCAGGCGGCGGGTGGCTGTGTAGCCGTCCATCACCGGCATCTGGCAGTCCATCAGCACGCCGTCGAACGGCCCCTCGGAGCGCAGCTTGTCGAGCGCCTCCTGCCCGTTCTCGGCCACCACCACCTCCATGCCGGCGCGGCGGAGCAGCTCGCTGGCGAGTTCCTGGTTCAGCGGATGGTCCTCGACCAGCAGGATGCGCGCGCCCGCAAGGCGCAGGCGCACCTCCTCGGCGACGGCCGGTTCGTCGAAGCGGGTCGTGCTGCGCGCCCGCACCGGCTGGCCCGGGTGGCGCAGGACTTCAGCAATGAGCCCGCTGGCGGGCGTGGCCGGCTGCATCGCGCGGCCGAAGCGGGCGGTGAAGTGGAAGGTGGAGCCGCGGCCGGCTTGGCTGTCGACCCACAGCCGGCCGCCCATGCGCTCGACCAGCTGCCGGCTGATGACCAGCCCGAGCCCGGTGCCGCCGAAGCGCCGCGTGGTCGAGCTGTCGGCCTGCATGAAGGGCTGGAACAACCGCGACAGCTGCTCGTCGGTCAGCCCGACGCCGGTGTCGCGCACCCAGCCATGCACCTCGACGCTGTCGGCGTCCTGCGACGCGAGCTCCATGCCGACGACCACTTCGCCGCTGTCGGTGAACTTGACGGCGTTGCTGCCCAGGTTGACGAGCACCTGGCGCAGCCGCGTCGGGTCGCCGACCACGCGGCGCGGCAGGTCGGGCGTGAGGCTGAACAACAGCGCGAGTCCCTTCTCCTCGGCCCGCAGGCCGAGGAGGTCGGCCATCTCGGCGAGCACGGTGTCGAGCTGGAACTCGACTGCTTCGAGCGCCAGGTGGCCGGCTTCGATCTTCGACACGTCGAGGATGTCGTCGAGGATCTGCAGGAGGTTGCGCGCCGAGCCGTGCGCCTTTTCGACGTAGTCGCGCTGGCGCGGCGGCAGGCCGTCGTCGAGCGCGAGGTGGGTCATGCCGATGATGGCGTTCATCGGGGTGCGCAGCTCGTGCGACATGTTGGCGAGAAAGGTCGACTTGGTGCGGCTGGCCGCCTCGGCAGCCTCGCGTGCCTGCCGGGTCGCCAGTTCGACCTGCTTGCGGGCGGTGATGTCCTGGATCAGCGCGCAAAACTGCGCCTCGCCCTCCCAGTCGAGCGCGATCACGCTCACATCGGCGTCGAAAGCGGTGCCGTCCGCGCGGTCGAATCGCCACTCGCAGGTCTGCACGCGCGCCTGCGTGCCGGTGTGGCGGCGCATCATCGCCATCGCCCGGCTGCGGCTCGGTTCGCCGTCGGGCTGAAGCTCGGGCGAAAGCGGCGGGAACCAGATGATCTTGCCGAGCAGCTGCTGTGGCTCGTCCAGACCGAACAGGTGCAGTGCGGCCGGGTTGCAGTGGGTCACGCCTCGCTGCCGGTCGAAGAACACATAGCCGTTCGGCGCATATTCGAACACCGCGTCAAACCGCACTTCGGCGTCTCGCCGAGACGAGATGTCGAGCCAATAGCCGTTGTAGACCGTGCTGCCGTCGGGCTGCGGCAGCGGCGTGCTGTGGGCCAGCACCCAGACGACATGGTCGCCGTGGCGCACCGGAAACTCGGTCGGCTCGGTGGGCGGCGTGCGCGCATCGGGGTGGGCAAGCCGCCACGGCAGGCGGGGATCGTCCACGAGCCTTTCGTCGCCGACTCCGAACAGCTGGCGCACGCCGCGGCCGAGAAATGCGAAGCTGCCAGGACCGCCGCCGGCCGGCTCGCGGTAGCGGAATACGGTGAGCGGCAGGGCCTGGGCCATGTCGAGCAGGTCGCGCCGGGCCTGCAGTGTCGTGTCGAGCAGCTGCACACGGCGCCAGCCCGCCCAGATCAGCAGGCAGCCCATCAGCCAGACGGCGGCGGCCACGCCGCCGATGCGCCCGGCAACGCCGGCCTCCTGCGTCAATGGCGCCAGCACCCACACGGTGAAGGGCCGGCCGGGCAGTGCGGTCGACAGCGCCAGGTGTTTCGCGCCGTCCCAATCGGCGATGGTCACCTCGCGTTCTGCGATGCGCATCGTCGACATGAGCCAGCTGAGCGGCTGGGGCACCTGCTGGTAGAGCGCCTGCCACTGCGCGGCCGTCCGCGTTTGCGCGTCAGGCATGTGCCGCATCAGGCTTTGGCGGCGGTTGGCGAGCACGACGACGCCGTTGGCATCCGTCACGCAGATGAGGGCGGTGTCTGCATCGGCGAGCAGGCGATTCAGCGAGTCCGCGTCCTTCTTGACGACGACGACGCCCAGCGGCTGCCCGTCGCGTTCGACGCGCTGCGAGAAGTACAGGCCGGGGACGCGGCTGACGCTGCCAAGCAGGAACTGGGCTGTTTCCGCACGCTGCATCGCCTCCACGAAATACTCGCGGTGGCGAAGATTCGTCGCGATGGCGTGCGGCAGAGTCGATCCGGCAGGAAGGCCGTCGGCGACCGTGTTGCCGGCCTGATCCAGCAGCAGCACGAACTGCAGGCCGAAGTCCGCCACGACATGCTCGAGCAGCAGGTTGATCTGCTGCACCGCCGGATCGAGCAGCTGCTCCTCGCGCAGCTGCAGCAGCCGGTGCTCGTTCAGTGCCGAGGTGTCCGGCAGGCGCGCAACGGACAGGAAGTCAACCACGCTCGGCAGGTGCGCGACGTTCTTGGGCAGCGCGGCCAGCTGGTGGAACGTGAGGGCGAGCATGTCCTTCACGCCCGTCAGCCGCACGCTGGCGTTGGACCAGGTCTGCTCGCGGTACTCGCGCACCCGGTCGTTGATCAGCCAGGCCGCGGAGGCCACGAGCAACGCGGTCCACAAGGCCGCGATCGACCACAGCAGGCGAAGGCTGCGTCGACGGTCCGGCCCGGCCGGCACCTCCGAATTCATTGCACTGCTCCCTGGGGCGCGCCTGCAGCGTGTGTCGCTGCGGCGCTGGAGCTTTTGTACCAGAAGACAGGCTGCCCGCGCGGGTCGTGATGGTGTGCGCTCGGTGACCAAAAGAACATCGGCCGCCGCGCAAGGCCTTGCGCGGCGGCCGATGAGGCGCTCGCGCGCCCGAAGCACCCCGGGAATCAGGCCGTCACGGTGCCTGCTGCGCCGGCGAAGTCCTGGATCTGGTCGAAGTTGAGGTACTTGTAGATCTTGTCGCCATCCTTGTTGATGACGCCGATGTCGGCCAGGTACTCGTCCTTGGTCGGGATGCGGCCGAGGCGCGAGCAGATGGCGGCGAGTTCGGCCGAGCCCAGGTAGACGTTGCTGTTCTTGCCGAGGCGGTTCGGGAAGTTGCGCGTCGACGTCGAGAACACCGTGGCGCCTTCCCTGACCTGCGCCTGGTTGCCCATGCACAGGCTGCAGCCGGGCATCTCCATGCGCGCGCCGGCGGTGCCGAGCACGCCGTAGTGGCCTTCCTCGGTCAGCTGCTTGGCGTCCATCTTGGTCGGCGGCGCGACCCACAGCTTGACGGGAATGTCGCGCTTGCCTTCGAGCAGCTTGGACGCCGCGCGGAAGTGGCCGATGTTGGTCATGCACGAGCCGATGAAGACCTCGTCGATCTTCGCGCCGGCGACTTCGGACAGCGTCTTCACGTCGTCGGGGTCGTTCGGGCAGGCGACGATCGGCTCATGGATGTCGGCCAGGTCGATCTCGATGACGGCGGCGTACTCGGCGTCGGCATCGGCCTTCAGCAGCTTCGGATCGGCAAGCCAGGCCTGCTGGGCGGCGATGCGGCGCTCGAGCGTGCGCGCGTCGGCGTAGCCCTGGGCGATCATCCACTTCATCAGCGCGATGTTGCTGCGCATGTACTCGATGATCGGTTCCTTGTTCAGGTGAACCGTGCAGCCCGCGGCGCTGCGCTCGGCCGAGGCATCGCTCAGCTCGAAAGCCTGTTCGACCTTCAGCTCGGGCAGGCCCTCGATCTCGAGGATGCGGCCGGAGAAGATGTTCTTCTTGCCCTTCTTCTCGACAGTCAGAAGCCCCGACTTGATCGCATACAGCGGGATCGCATTGACGAGGTCGCGCAGCGTCACGCCCGGCTGCATCTTGCCCTTGAAGCGCACGAGCACGCTCTCCGGCATGTCCAGGGGCATCACGCCAGTGGCCGCGGCGAACGCCACCAGGCCCGAGCCCGCCGGGAAGCTGATGCCGATCGGAAAGCGCGTGTGGCTGTCGCCGCCGGTGCCCACCGTGTCGGGCAGCAGAAGGCGGTTGAGCCAGCTGTGGATCACGCCGTCGCCGGGGCGCAGAGCGATGCCCCCGCGCGTGCTGATGAACTCCGGCAACTCGTGGTGCATCTTCACGTCGACCGGCTTCGGGTAGGCGGCGGTGTGGCAGAAGCTCTGCATCACCAGATCGGCGCTGAAGCCCAGGCATGCCAGGTCTTTCAGCTCGTCACGCGTCATCGGGCCGGTGGTGTCCTGCGAGCCGACCGAGGTCATGCGCGGCTCGCAGTAGGTGCCGGGGCGAACCCCCTGGCCCTCCGGCAGGCCGCATGCGCGGCCGACCATCTTCTGCGCCAGCGAGAAGCCCTTCTTCGTGTCGACCGGGTCTTGCGGCAGGCGGAACAGTGTGGAGGGCGGCAGGCCCAGCGCTTCGCGCGCCTTCGCCGTGAGGCCGCGGCCGACGATCAGCGGGATGCGCCCGCCGGCGCGCACCTCGTCGAACAGCACGTCGCTCTTGACCTTGAACTCGGCGATCACCTGGCCGTTCTTGAGCGCCTTGCCTTCGTAGGGGCGCAGCTCGACCACGTCGCCCATGTTCATCTGGCTCACGTCGAGTTCGATCGGCAGGGCGCCGGCGTCTTCCATCGTGTTGTAGAAGATCGGGGCGATCTTGCTGCCCAGGCACACGCCGCCGAAACGCTTGTTAGGCACGAACGGGATGTCCTCGCCGGTGAACCACAGCACCGAGTTGGTGGCCGACTTGCGGCTCGATCCGGTGCCGACGACGTCGCCGACGTAGGCGACGAGGTTGCCGCGCTCGCGCAGCGACTCGATGAATCCCACCGGGCCGCGCTTGCCTTCTTCTTCGGGCGTGATGCCCGGACGGGGGTTCTTCAGCATCGCGAGCGCGTGCAAAGGAATGTCCGGGCGGCTCCACGCGTCGGGCGCGGGCGACAGGTCGTCGGTGTTGGTCTCGCCGGTCACCTTGAAGATCGTCACCGTGAGGCTTTGCGGCACTTCCGGGCGGCTCGTGAACCATTCGGCGTCGGCCCAGCTTTGCAGAACCGACCGGGCGTTGGCGTTGCCGCGCTCGGCCTTGTCCTTCACGTCGTGGAACTGGTCGAACATCAGGAGCGTCTTCTTCAGGCCGTCGGCCGCGACGGCGCCGACGGCGACATCGTCGAGCAGGTCGATCAGCGGGCTGATGTTGTAGCCGCCGAGCATGGTGCCGAGCAGCTCGGTGGCCTTCGCACGCGTGATCAGCGGGGACTTCTCGGTGCCGTGCGCGACCGCGGCGAGGTAGGAGGCCTTGACCTTCGCCGCGTCGTCGACGCCGGCGGGCACGCGGTGCGTGATCAGGTCGACGAGGAACTTCTCTTCGCCCGCCGGCGGCGCCTTCAGCAGATCGATCAGTTCAGCGGTCTGCTGCGCGGACAGCGGCAGCGGCGGGATGCCGAGCGCGGCGCGTTCGGCGGCATGTTGGCGGTAGGCAGTGAGCATGGGAAGCTTTCTGTTGAGGGGCGGGTAAGGGGGCGGGCTCAGGTCGCGGTCGGAACGATCACCTTGAGGCCCTTGAAGTAGTCGCGAAAGAAGCTGGCGTCGCGCGTGATCAGCGCGGTGCACTGCAACAGCGCATGCGCGCCGACCAGGAAATCGGGGATGGTGCGCGGCGAGCTCGGCGGCAGGCCGGCGGCGCGCAGGCGCTCCTTGTACTTGCGCTGCATCTCGCCGGCACGCACGGCAGACCGCTGTTCGAGCGCCGAGTACAGCAGGCCCATTTCTTCCAGCGCATCCATGACCTGCGAGCCGTGGCCGAGCCCGGCAGTGACCTCGCTGACGACCACGTCGCAAACGACCACCGGGCCGCTGCCGAGCGCCATGCGCAGGCAAGCCTCGGCGGCGTCGGCGCGCGGGTCCTCGCCGAGCAGGTCGATGAGCACGGAGGTGTCGACGGCGATCATCGGGGCGTGGTCAGTCAGGGTTCGACCGGATCGCCCGGTGCGCGGCCACGCAGCTCGCGCATGACGTCGTCGGTGGTGACGCCTTCGGGCAGCTTGAACCTGCCGCGGGCCCGAGAGATCGCGTCATCGACGTTCTTGCGCAGGATGATGCGGCTGCCGTCGAGTTCGACCTTCAGCAAGGTGCCCTTGGTGAGGCCGAGCGCGTCGCGAACGGCCTTGGGCAGGGTGATCTGGCCGCGTTCCGCCACTGTGGCTTCCATGGCGAACTCCTGGAGTCGGTATGCATGAATTGTACATACCGCAGAACGCATACTCAATGAATGAAAAAAGGCGTGCCTCATGGCACGCCTTTGGGTAGGGCGGGCGGCGCTCAGAGGGCGGCGCGCTGCTCCTTCTGCTGGCAGGCGTCGACCATGCGCTGGCCGATCTTGGCGTTCAGCAGCATCGACTTGGCGGGGATCTGCACCCATACCACGCCGGCGCGCTTGTCTTCCAGGCGCACGGCGCCGGTGGTGGTCGGCTCGGGGACCATCGTGTAGTAGGCGTTCTTGAAGCCGACCCTGAAGTGGCCAGGCTTGCCGTCGATGCGCTGCACGCTGACGTGCTGGTTGAATTCGCATTGCGCTTCGCCGATGAGCACGCGCTCGGCGGCGGCGAGCTGTTCGGGCGTCACGTTCTGCGCGACTTCGGGCTCCGCCTGCTTGGCGGCGACGGCCTTGGCCGAGGCCTTTTGCGCCGTCTTGCTCGGTTTGATGCCATCGGCCGAAAGGGCTGCGGTGGCGAACAGGGACAACACGGCCGCGACAAGGGCCGACCCGACGACTGGACGATTCATGGTGATTTCCTCGGTGGTCAAGGCCTCTTGACGTGAGGCCGTGGCGCAGTGTTCTTCTTGGCGACTGGGTCGCTTGAAACAGATTGCGCGGGCAGCGCATGCGCGGTCCACCGAGCCGGCGCGGCCATGAGGGCCGCTGCCGATGCCCATGCCGTGAACAAGGTCACGTGCCGAGACGCTGCTTGTACGGGTCTACCCGAGTTTGCTCGGCCCCGGTTGCAGAAGCGGCCCACCTCACACGGAAAACTCTTGAAACACTTTTGAAGGCGGCCGTCGGCGCCCGGGCGACAGCGCTAGTCGAGTTGGGCATCGAAAAACGCCGCCCGCACCTCGGCCGGAATCGGCTGGCCGGTGCGCTGCGCGCGTTCGAGCACCTGCCAGAAGTAGCGGTAGCTTGCCCGGTCGTGCAACGTGTCGCGGTGTCGGATCGGTGCCCAGTCGCCAGCTTGGGCAGCGGTGAGGATCTCGATTGCCAGGTCCACCTCTGCGGTGGTGGGTGCGAAGGCATCCACGATCGGGCGCACCTGATTCGGATGGATGCTCCACATGCGGGTGTAGCCCAGCTCGCGGCAGGCTTTGCCTGCCGCTTCCTGAACCGCCGATCGGTCGCTGAACTCGGTGACGACGCTGTGCGACGGCGTCTTGCCGTAGGCATGGCAGGCCGCCGCGATCTCGAGCTTCGCACGCAGCACCAGCGGGTGCGTGAACTGGCCCTTGGCGCTCATCGCGTTCGAGGGAATCGCGCCGCGATGCGCCGAGACGAAGTCCATCAGTCCGAACGACAGCGACTCCACCCGCGGGTGGGCGGCGATCTGCTGCACCTCGCGCAAGGCGCCGTGTGTCTCGATCAGGAAGTGCACCGGCACGCGCCGACCCTGCCCGTGCACGCGGATGAGGTGATCGATCTCGTCGCAGGCGAGGTTCACCTGCTCGAAGCTGCGCGGCTTGGGGACCATCAGGTACGCGAGGCGAGTTCCGGCGCGGCGGATCAGCGCCTCGACTTCCTGCGCGAATGCCGGGTGGTCGACCGGGTGCACCCGCGCGCCGACCCGGCCAAAGCGATTGAGCGGCGACATCACCAGCTCCGCGATCAGGTGTGCGTGCTCGACCTCGCCGCCGATCGGCGCGCCGTCCTCGCCGTCGAGTGTGATATCGAACACCGGGCCGAGTTCGGCCTGCAGCTCCAGGCTCTTGCGCATGCGCACTTCGACACCGGCGTAGTGATCGCACACCGGCAGCGCGGCAGGCGATTCGCCGGCGTCGAACAGCGCTTCGCGCGGATGAATCTTCGGTGAAGCCATGAACGGACCTGCAAATGAAGAAGCCGGCGCACATTGTGGGCCGGCTTTGCATGCGGCGGATCCTCGGCCTTCGCCGGGACCCATCAGGCCGCGAGCGTCAGAGCAGGTGCTTGACGCCCTCTTGCTCTTCCTGCAGTTCCTTCAGCGTGACGCCGATGCGCTCGCGGCTGAAGTCGTCCATCGCCAGGCCCTCCACGACCTTGTATTCGCCGCCCGCGGTGGTCACGGGGAAGCCGAACATCGTGTCCTTCGGGATGTCGTACCAGCCGTCCGAGGGGATGCCCATCGTGACCCACTTGCCGTTGCTGCCCAGCGCCCAGTCGCGCATGTGGTCGATGGCGGCGTTGGCCGCCGATGCAGCCGACGAAGAGCCGCGCGCCTCGATGATGGCCGCGCCGCGCTTGCCGACGGTCGGCAGGAACGTGTTCTTGTTCCATTCCTCGTCGTTGATCAGCTGCTTCACCGATTGCCCGTCGATGGTGGCGAAGCGGTAGTCCGCGTACATCGTCGGCGAGTGGTTGCCCCACACGGCCAGCTTCTCGATGCTCGCGACTGCCTTGCCGGTCTTGGCGGCGATCTGGCTCGCAGCGCGGTTGTGATCCAGGCGCAGCATCGCCGTGAAGTTCTTGCGCGGCAGGTCGGGCGCGCTCTTCATCGCGATGTAGGCATTGGTGTTGGCCGGGTTGCCGACCACGAGCACCTTGACGTTGCGCGATGCCACGGCGTTCAGGGCCTTGCCCTGTGCGGTGAAGATCTGCGCATTCGCGGACAGCAGGTCCTTGCGTTCCATGCCGGGGCCGCGCGGGCGCGCGCCAACGAGCAGCGCGTAGTCGGTGTCCTTGAAGGCGGTCATCGGATCGCTGTGCGCTTCCATGCCCGCGAGCAGCGGGAAGGCGCAGTCCTGCAGCTCCATCATCACGCCCTTGAGCGCCTTCTGCGCCTTCTCGTCGGGAATCTCGAGCAATTGCAGGATCACCGGCTGATCCTTGCCCAGCATCTCGCCGGAAGCGATACGGAACAGCAGCGCGTAGCCGATCTGGCCGGCGGCGCCGGTGACGGCGACACGAACGGGTTTCTTGCTCATGGGAACACTCCAGGAAGGGATGAAGGAAGGAGGAAACCGGGGAGGGCAGATGCGGGCTGCCGCAGTGCGCAGAAGTGTAGGCCAGCCATGCCGCGAATGGGCGCCGAGTCTACGGGTGAACCCCTAGCATGGTCAATGATCTTATGTCTTACATAAGACATCAGGCACCTTTCATGGACGCGGGCCGCGGCGTGTGCTGCAATCGGGCCATGGCCGCTTCACTGTCGTCGTCTGGTTCCGCATTGCCCGCGCGCGCCGTGGAGGGCGACGTGCCGGCGTTTGCCCCGCTGTATCAGCAGATCAAGACGCTGCTGCTGCGCAGCCTGCAAGCCGGCGAGTGGAAGCCCGGCGAAGCGATCGCCAGCGAGGTGGAGCTGGCTGCGCGGTTCAAGGTGAGCCAGGGTACCGTGCGCAAGGCGATCGACGAACTGGCCACCGAGAACTTGCTTGTCCGCCGTCAAGGCAAGGGCACTTTCGTGGCGACCCACGCCGAGGAGAAGGTGCAGTTCCGGTTCCTGCGCCTGGCGCCCGACGACGGCGAAGCCGCTGGCGCCCAGCGCCGATTCATCGATTGCCGGCGCATGCGTGCACCCTCGGACATCGCCCGCGCGCTCGAACTGAAGTCGGGCGACGCCGTGGTGCAGGTGCGGCGGGTGCTGTCGTTTCGCGCCGCGCCGGTGGTGCTCGACGACATCTGGTTGCCCGGCCAGCTGTTCAAGGGGCTGACCGCCGAGAAGCTGAGTGAGTACCGTGGGCCGATGTACGGCTTGTTCGAGACCGAGTTCGGCGTTCGCATGATCCGCGCCGACGAGAAGATCCGTGCCGTCGCTGCGGACCCTGCGGCGGCCGAGCTGCTCGGTGTGGCGCCGGGCGCACCGCTGTTGAGCGTGGAGCGGCTGTCGATGACCTATGACGATCGGCCGGTGGAGCTGCGCCGGGGCCTGTACAACACCGCACACCATCACTACCGCAATCAGCTGAGCTGAAGCTGACGCCGTCCGTTCGTTGTGCCGGCGGGTGGTGCTGTTGCATTGCAATAAAATCTTCAGGTTTCATCCAATTACACGAGAGGTTGGGGAATGGCCGCTGAGACGACAACAAGACAACGACCGGGAACGATGCGTCTCATCGACGCGTTCCAATACCGACTGCCGCTCGCCGGCGTCGTATCGATCCTGCACCGGGTGAGCGGCGTGGCGATGTTCGCCCTGCTGCCGTTCATCGTCTGGCTGTTCGACGTCAGCCTGTCATCCGAAATCTCCTACGCCGAGTTCACGAGCGTGTTCGTCGCCGGCGTGGGCGTCGTACCCGGCTGGTTCTTCAAGCTCGTTGCGCTGGCACTGATCTGGTCCTACCTGCACCACTTCATGGCCGGCGTGCGCCACCTCTGGATGGACGCCACTCACGCGGTCGGCCTCCAGTTCGGCCGCCAGTCCGCCGTCTTCACGCTTGCCGCAAGCCTGCTGCTCACCTTCGTGCTGGGCGCGAAGCTGTTCTTCTTCTGAGCGAGTCGACATGGCACAAACCTACGGTTCCAAGCGCATCGTCGTCGGTGCGCACTACGGCATGCGCGACTGGCTCGCGCAGCGCATCACCGCGGTGGTGATGGGGGTGTTCACCATCGTGCTGCTGGTGCAGTACCTGCTCCCAGCCTACGCGAAGGACATGAGCGGCGAGCGCATCAAGAACGCCGAGGGCGCCTTTGTCGCCCTGGCTGGCTACGACAAGTGGGCCGGCATCTTCGCGCCGCAGTGGATGAAGCTGCTGACCTTCGTCGTGATCCTGTCGCTCGCGTATCACGCCTGGGTCGGCATGCGCGATGTGTTCATGGACTACGTGAAACCTTTCGGCGTGCGGCTCGCGCTGGACGTGCTGACGATCGTCTGGCTGGTGGGCTGCCTCGGCTGGGCCATTCAAGTTCTGTGGAGACTGTGAACGTGACCGCTTCGATTTCCAAACGCAAGTTCGACGTGGTCATCGTCGGCGCCGGCGGCTCCGGCATGCGCGCTTCGCTGCAACTTGCACTCGCGGGCCTCAACGTCGCGGTGCTCTCCAAGGTGTTCCCGACGCGCTCGCACACCGTGGCCGCGCAGGGCGGCATCGGCGCCTCGCTCGGCAACATGAGCGAGGACAACTGGCACTACCACTTCTTCGACACCGTCAAGGGTTCCGACTGGCTCGGCGACCAGGACGCGATCGAGTTCATGTGCCGCGAGGCGCCGAAGGTCGTCTATGAACTCGAGCACTTCGGCATGCCGTTCGACCGCAATCCCGACGGCACGATCTACCAGCGCCCATTCGGCGGCCACACCGCCAACTACGGCGAGAAGCCGGTGCAGCGCGCCTGCGCCGCGGCCGACCGCACCGGTCACGCGATGCTGCACACCTTGTACCAGCAGAACGTCAAGGCGCGCACGCAGTTCTTCGTCGAGTGGATGGCGCTCGATCTGATCCGCGATGCCGAGGGCGACGTGGTCGGCGTGACCGCGCTGGAGATGGAGACCGGCGAGGTGCACATCCTGCAGGCGAAGACCGTGCTGCTCGCCACCGGCGGCGCCGGGCGCATCTTCGCTGCCTCGACCAACGCCTTCATCAACACCGGCGACGGCCTGGGCATGGCGGCGCGCGCGGGCATCCCGCTCGAGGACATGGAGTTCTGGCAGTTCCACCCGACCGGCGTGGCCGGCGCCGGCGTGCTGCTGACCGAAGGGTGCCGCGGCGAAGGCGCGATTCTGCGCAACAGCAACGGCGAGCGCTTCATGGAGCGTTATGCCCCGACGCTCAAGGACCTGGCGCCGCGCGACTTCGTTTCACGCTGCATGGACCAGGAGATCAAGGAAGGGCGCGGCTGCGGTCCGAACAAGGACTACGTGGTGCTCGACATGACGCACCTGGGCGCCGAGACGATCATGAAGCGGCTGCCGTCGGTCTACGAGATCGGCCACAACTTCGCCAACGTCGACATCACCAAGGAGCCGATTCCCGTGGTGCCGACCATCCACTATCAGATGGGCGGCATCCCGACCAACGTCCACGGTCAGGTCGTGGTGCCGCAAGGTGGCAACCCGAACAGCACCGTCAACGGCCTGTACGCGGTCGGCGAATGCGCCTGTGTCAGCGTGCACGGCGCCAACCGGCTGGGCACCAACTCGCTGCTCGACCTGCTGGTGTTCGGCCGCGCGGCCGGCAACCACATCGTGGAGACGGCGCTGAAGACGCGCGAGCACAAGGAGTTGCCGGCCGACGCCGCCGACTACACCCTCGCGCGCCTGGCGAAGTACGAGTCGAGCACCGGTGGCGAATACTCGCAGGACGTGGCCAACGACATCCGCAAGACGATGCAGCAGCACGCCGGCGTGTTCCGCACCCAGGCGACGATGGACGAGGGCGTGCGCCAGATCAAGGCCGTGGCCGAGCGGGTGAAGGGTATCCACCTGGCGGACAAGTCCAAGGTGTTCAACACCGCGCGTGTCGAGGCGCTGGAGGTCGAGAACCTGATCGAGGTGGCGCTGGCGACGATGATCTCGGCGGCGGCACGCCACGAGAGCCGCGGAGCCCACACCGTGAACGACTATGCGGACAGTGCGGAGTTCCCCAACGGCCGCAACGACCGCGAGTGGCTCAAGCACACCCTGTGGTACCGCGAGGGCAACCGTCTCGACTACAAGCCGGTGAACCTCAAACCGATGAGCGTGGAGTCCATTGCGCCCAAGGTTCGTTCGTTTTGATTTGAATCACGACACCACCCGCGACCGGACCAGAGAATCAAATGACCAAGCGTGTATTCCAGATCTATCGCTACGACCCCGACACCGACACCAAGCCGCGCATGCAGACCATCGAGGTCGAACTCGACGGCAGCGAGCGCATGCTCCTCGACGCACTGATGAAGCTGAAGGCCGTGGACCCGACGCTGAGCTTTCGCCGCTCCTGCCGCGAAGGTGTGTGCGGATCGGACGCGATGAACATCAACGGCAAGAACGGCCTTGCGTGTCTGACCAACATGCTCACGCTGAAGGACCCGATCGTCTTGAAGCCGTTGCCCGGCCTGCCCGTCATCCGCGACCTGATCGTCGACATGACGCAGTTCTTCAAGCAGTACCACTCGATCACGCCCTATCTCATCAATGACGAGCCGCCGCCCGACAAGGAACGCCTGCAGTCACCCGAAGAGCGCGACGAGCTCAATGGCCTGTACGAGTGCATCCTCTGCGCGAGCTGCTCGACGAGCTGCCCGAGCTTCTGGTGGAATCCCGACAAGTTCGTCGGCCCCGCGGGCCTGCTTCAAGCCTACCGCTTCATCGCCGACAGCCGCGACCAGGCGACCGGCGAGCGGCTGGACAACCTCGAAGACCCGTATCGGCTGTTCCGCTGCCACACCATCATGAACTGCGTCGACGTCTGCCCAAAGGGCTTGAATCCCACGAAGGCGATCGGCAAGATCAAGGAGCTGATGGTGAGGCGCGCCGTCTGACGGCGCGGCCCGCATCCGCCATCCGCCCGCACATGGACAACCGCATCGACGACCGGGCCCTCTCCAAGCTGCGCTGGCGCTGCCGCCGCGGCCTGCTCGAGAATGACTTGTTCATCGAGCGCTTCTTCGAGCGGCACGCCGGCTCGCTGACTGTCGAGCATGCCCACGGGCTCGAAGTTCTGATGGAATTGGGCGACAACGATTTGCTGGACCTGTTTCTGGCGAGAAAAGAACCCGAAGGCGAGTTGTTGCGCGATGACGTGGTGCAGGTGCTGCGCATGATGCGCACGCCGCAGTAGACCGTTTCGAGACAAACCCGACCGATTCATCAAGCGATAAGGAACGACCATGATCCCGTCCGACGTCAAAGCCACCCTGTCGTTCTCCGACGGCAGCCCGAGCATGGAATTGCCGATCTACAAGGGCTCCATCGGCCCGGACGTGATCGACATCCGCAAGCTCTATGCGCAGACCGGGAAGTTCACCTACGACCCCGGTTTCCTCTCCACCGCGGCGTGCCAGTCGAAGATCACCTACATCGACGGCGACAAGGGCGAGCTGCTCTACCGCGGCTACCCGATCGAGCAGCTGGCGCAGAACTGCGACTTCCTGGAGACCTGCTATCTGCTGCTCAAGGGCGACCTGCCCAACCCACAGCAGAACGCCGACTTCGCCAAGCTGGTGACCAACCATACGATGGTCAACGAGCAGATGCAGTTCTTCCTGCGGGGCTTCCGGCGCGACGCGCATCCGATGGCGGTCATGACCGGCCTGGTCGGCGCGCTGTCGGCCTTCTATCACGACAGCACCGACATCAACAACCCGCAGCACCGTGACATCGCGGCGATCCGCCTGATCGCCAAGATGCCCACACTGGTGGCGATGGCCTACAAGTACGGCATCGGCCAGCCGTTCATCTACCCGAAGAACGAGCTGTCGTACTCGGCGAACTTCATGCGCATGATGTTCGCCACGCCCTGCGAGGACCACGTGCCCAACGACGTGCTGGTGCGCGCCATCGACCGCATCTTCATCCTGCACGCCGACCACGAGCAGAACGCGTCGACCTCCACGGTTCGCCTGTGCGGCTCGTCGGGCACCAACCCGTTCGCGGCCATCGCAGCGGGTGTCGCCTGCCTGTGGGGCCCGGCGCACGGCGGCGCCAACGAAGCGGCGCTGAACATGCTGGAAGACGTGCAGCGCATGGGCGGCATCGAGAAGATCGGCGACTTCATCAAGCAGGTGAAGGACAAGAACTCCAACGTCAAGCTGATGGGCTTCGGCCACCGGGTCTACAAGAACTACGACCCGCGCGCCAAGCTGATGCGCGAGAC
>CAJPFZ010000384.1 GCA_905339355.1 Burkholderiaceae bacterium | reverse complement strand
TGCGCGCCGCCGGCCAGTCGCCGAGGTTCTCGAGCACGCGGCCGAGGTTGTGGTGCGTCACCGCCTGCTCGCGCAGCAGGCCGGCGGCGCGCTGCACCTTGAGCGCCTGCTCGGAGTGCAGCCGCGACTGCGCCTGGTCGCCCATGCGGTTGTAAAGCGTCGCCACGGCGTTGAGGGTGTTCGACGCCTGCTGCGGCAGCTGCATGCGCTCGTAGATGTCGAGTGCGCGCCGCAGGTCGGTCAGGCCCTGGGACAGCTCGCCGCGCACGCCGCGCAGGTAACCGCGCTGGAACAGCGCGTTCGCGAGCACTTCGTCGTCGTGCGCCGCCTGCGCGGCCGCCACCGCCTGCTGGTAGAGCACCAGCGCCCGCGCCGTCTCACCGGCCAGCTCGCTGAGTTCGCCCTCGCAGCCGAACAGCTGGGCAGCGAGTGCCGGTCGCGAGGTCGGCGACAACAGCGCGCGGCCGGCCAGCAGATGCTGCTCGGCGGCACGCCGGTCACGGTCGGCGTGGTAGTCGCAAAGCAGCGAATGCGCCGCGATCTGCAGGTCGGAATCGGGTTGGCCGGCCAGCGCGGCGAGGGCCTGTTCGGCCAGGCTGCGGCTGCGCTCGGGATCGCTGCGGATGGCGGCGCGGCTCTGGTCGACGAGCGCCTGCACCGATGCCGGCGGCTGCGCGCGCGCGGCGCCGGCGGCGCCAAGCAGCAGCACGATCGCAAGCAGGCATCGGTTCATGGCCGGTCAGCCGCTCAGCCCGTAGGCCTCCGGCTTCTTGCCGTTGCGGTGCGCGCGCAGCAGAACGGTCGGGAAGCTCACCGGCAGCGTGTACGGAAAGTCGCGGCTGAAGTGCAGGCCGCGGCTTTCTTGCCGCATCAGCGCCGAGCGCACGATGAGTTCGGCGCAGTCGACGAGGTTGCGCAGCTCCAGCAGGTCGCGGTTGACGCGGAAGTTGGCGTAGTAGTCGTCGATCTCGGTGCGCAGCAGCCTGATGCGGTGCAGCGCACGCTCGAGCCGCTTGGTGGTGCGCACGATGCCGACGTAGTTCCACATCAGCAGGCGCAGCTCGTCCCAGTTGTGCGCGATCACCACCTGTTCGTCGGCGTTCTCGACCTGACTCTCGTCCCACGCCGGCAGCTCGGGCGTTTCGCCGGCACCGCGTTGCAGGATGTCGGTGGCGCAGGTCTGGCCCAGCACCACGCACTCGAGCAGCGAGTTGCTGGCCAAGCGGTTGGCGCCGTGCAGGCCCGTGTAGGTGGTCTCGCCGACGGCGTACAGCCCCGGCAGGTCGCTGCGCCCATGCAGGTCGGTCACGACGCCCCCGCAGGTGTAGTGCGCCGCCGGCACCACCGGGATCGGCTGGCGGGCGATGTCGATGCCCAGGCGCAGGCAGCGCGCGTGGATGGTCGGGAAGTGTTCCTTCAGGAAGGTCTCGCCGAGGTGCGTCGCATCGAGCAGCACGTTGTCGATGCCGAGCCGCTTCATCTCGAAGTCGATCGCACGCGCGACGATGTCGCGCGGCGCGAGTTCGAGCCGCTCGTCGTGCGCGGCCATGAAGCGCGTGCCGTCGGGCAGCTTGAGCTGCGCGCCTTCGCCGCGCAGCGCCTCGGTGATCAGGAAGCTGCGTTCTTGCGGGTGGTACAGGCAGGTCGGGTGGAACTGGATGAACTCCATGTTGCCGACGCGGCAGCCCGCGCGCCACGCCATCGCAATGCCGTCGCCGGTGGCGGTGTCGGGGTTGCTGGTGTAGCGATAGACCTTGCCGACGCCGCCGGTTGCGAGCACCACGGCCGTGGCAGGCAGCGTCTCGACGCGCTGCTGCGCGATGTCGAGCGCGTAGATGCCGTAGCAATGCGGCGTCTCCTCGCGCTTCAGGTGGCGCGAGGTAATCACGTCCAGCGCCATCCAGCGCTCGCGCAGCTGGATGTTCGGATGCTGCTTCACGCGATCGAGCAGCACGTCGTGGATCGCCTTGCCGGTGGCGTCGGCGGCGTGCGCGATGCGCCGCACCGCATGGCCACCTTCGCGCGTGAGGTGCAGGCCCAGCGGGCCGGCGGGGTCGGGCGAAAACGGCACGCCGCTTTGCACCAGCCACTCGACCGCGCCGGCGCTGTGCTCGGCGATGAAACGCGCGGTGTGCTCGTCCACCAGGCCGGCGCCGGCATCCTGCGTGTCGCGCACATGCGATTCGATGCTGTCGTCGCTGCCGAGCACGCCAACGATGCCGCCCTGCGCCCAGGCCGTGGCGCCCTCCTCGAGGCCGCGCTTGGCCAGCACCACGACGGGGATGTGCTCGGCCAGGTGCAACGCCACGGTGAGCCCCGCGAGTCCCGCGCCGACGATCACCACGGGGGCGGGATGGGCTGCGGCGGCGGTTGACGTCATGGGCGCTCCGGCCGGGTCATGGGCCCGCGCGGGCGCATGGTCGGCGTGGACAGGAATGAAGACCGCTGATTCTATCGGTGCGCGCATGCCGCACGATGGTGCCGCTGATCGGCGTCGCGGCTTTGCCAGGTGCTCAACGTGGGATGGGCGTGCGCCGCGGCGCGTGAAATCATGCGTTCTTGCCGGGCCTGCGCCCGCAGCGCTGACCTACACTGCAGCGGTACCTCAAGCTGCTCTCCGGCATGGGGCAGCGGTTGCGGACAGCCCGCAGTAGCCCGGGGTCGACACGGGATTCCACATGACCAATCCGAACTCTGGAAGTCCTTCCTGGGCCAAGCCGCCCCAGGCCGACGTGTCGGCCACGCCCCAAGACGGCTGGCAGGCCACCCGCGCGCAGACCCAGCTCGCGCGCAGCGAAGAAGACTACCTCGACTCCGGACACCAGGACATCGGCCGCCCGGTGGGTACCGATCAGCACGAGCTGTTCGTGTCTTGCGACGCCGGGCCCGCGATGCAGCAGCAGTTCGAGCACCTGCATCCGGAGTTCATCGCCATCCATGATGTGGCGACCCATTCTTCGCGCAAGCTGCTGGCCGGCGTAGCCGCCGCCAGCAAGGGCGCGGTGCAGAAGCTGCTGATTCGCCGCCAAGGCTACGGCACGACGCTCGCGACGATCGAGTTCGTCGAGCTGCCCACGGCCGAAGGCGGCAAGCTGCGCATCTACTCGACCGAAGCCGACGCCGAAACCACCTCGCGCCACGCGCTGGCGCGCACGCTGCTGGGCTTCAGCACGCTGGGCGTGATCCTCGTCGGGGACGTGCCGGGCCATTCGATGACGGGTGTCTTCAAGCCCTTGCACGAAGACATGATCACCGGCCCCTGGCCCAACCGCAATCTGCTGCTGCTGCCCCTGTCGACGGCGAATGCATTGGTCACGCAGGGGATGGAGCTTGCGCGCGGGACCGGCGTGAACGTGCGCACCACGCCGCAGGTGGCACGCCCGGCCGATGCCTGGAACTTCATCAGCACGACCTGGGGCCGGCTGCGGCAGGAGCTGCGCGGGCAGGCGCCCGATTCAGCGCCTGCACGGGCGCGCGCGGAGCCTGCCCGCACGAGTCCCGAGACCGGCGCGCGCGCAAGCGCGCCGCTGCCGCTGCGGCCGATGCCGGCCTTGCCGACCCAAAGCAGCCGCGACGCCGCGGCGCGCGATCCGCTGTCGCGCTACGTGCAGCAGCTGAGCGAACTCACCGGCATGGTGAGCTGCTGCGTGTTCGAGGTGGCCACCGGGCGCGATCTCATTCACGCGG
Source organism: Burkholderiaceae bacterium (assembly GCA_905339355.1). Classification (GTDB taxonomy): domain Bacteria; phylum Pseudomonadota; class Gammaproteobacteria; order Burkholderiales; family Burkholderiaceae_C; genus Albitalea. The sequence continues at coordinate 583 of CAJPFZ010000384.1, read as the reverse complement.
GCGCGAGCCCGGGTGCGCGAGACCTCGCCGAACACGGGGCCGATCTGCTCGCCGCGATGCTGTCGACCAGCCGCACGCTGGGCCTGGGGCACGCGCTGCCCGAGGCGGCCATCACGCTCGGGGCGCATCACCTGGTGCTGCGGGCTGTGCCCAAGCACCCGGGCCTGGCACTGCATGCCGTGCTCGACAAGACCCACGCCAACCTGACGCTGGCGCGGCTGCAGATCATGCGCATGGACGCGGTGTTCGACGAACCCCATTCGGGCGGCTGAGGCTCAGCCCGAACGGGGTTGTGGGATGGCTCCCACCCCCACCTGCCGTTCGCCCTGAGCCTGTCGAAGGGCCTGCTTCAGTGCATCGTGCGCTCGAACACGAACTCCCCGTCTTCGACGTCCACCGGGATCACGTCCTTCGGCCCGAACTTGCCTTTGAGGATCAGTGTGGCGACCGGGTTCTCGATGCGCTGCTGGATCGCGCGCTTGAGCGGCCGTGCCCCGAACACCGGGTCGAAGCCGACCTTGGCGAGTTCGGCCAGCGCCTGCGGCGACACGTCGAGCTTCATCTCCATCTTCTCGAGCCGCGA
>CAJPFZ010000383.1 GCA_905339355.1 Burkholderiaceae bacterium | reverse complement strand
GACGCCGCCGATGAACAGCACCACCGGGTTCTTGAACACCTGCCAGCTCACCGAGTCCGGCGCGGCCAGCGCGGCTTCGCCTGCCGGGCGAGAAAAGTCGGGCACGGGCATTCCCCGGGGCCGGTAGAAGTCGGCGACCGCAGCTTCGACGCGCCGCTGAATCGGCGCGGGAAGCACGAACGAATCGGAGCGGGGAATCATGGTCTCGTTGGCAGCAGCGACTGGCACCTGCTTGCCCCGCAGGTTACCGTGCCACGGCCTGCTTTCAAGTCGGCGCATTTGGCTGCCCTTGGTAACACCGAGGCCGCCTAAACTGCCGCCCCGTTCGGCGAGCAGTTGCCGATCAGGGAAGAAGAGGCGACATGCCGAACAAGAATCACGCAGGCGTTGGCGAATGCCTGCATCGCCATGTGCTTTGTGTCGTGAGAACGCTCGCCCTCGCGGGCGCGCTGGCGAGCGGGCTGGCGGCGGCGCAACCGTCCCCGCCGTGGACGCCGGACGCGGCTGGCCGTCACGACCTGGTGCTGCTGGTCGACGAAGCAGGGCTCGACCTGCCGGTGAGCCAGTGGCCCCTGCCGCGTGCGGCGGTGATGCGTGCACTCGATGCACTGCCGACCGCACTGCCCGACCCGCTGGATGCTGCACGTGATCGCGTGCGCGCCCAGCTGCGCGCGTCAGAACAGAGCGGCGTGCACGTCACGCTGCGCGGGCGCGACGAGTCGTTGTCCGGTTTCGGCGGCGACGCCACGCCGGGCAGCTCGATCGGCGTGCGCAGCGGCACGCTTGCTACGCCGCAGCTGGCATTGCAGCTGGGCGCCCGCATCGATACCGAGCTGCGTCCGGGCCGTGGGAGCCACCGGTTGCGGCTGGACGACACGGCGCTCGCCGTGGAGGCGCTCGGCGTGCAGCTGCACGTGGGCGCACATCGCAGCTGGTGGAGCCCCGGCTGGCAAAGCAGCCTGCTGCTTGGCAACAACGCGCCGGCCATGAATTCGATCGGCGTGCAGCGGGCGTCGGCTTCGCGCAGTGCGTCGCCATGGGCGGCATGGATGGGGCCGTGGAACTTCGAGTTCTTCGTCGCCAAGACGGACGACGCGCTGCGCTCCTACGTGGTCGGCCAACGTCTCACGCTGCGGCCCTGGCCGGCGCTGGAGATCGGCTTGTCGCGCACGGCGCAGTGGGGCGGCCGCGGCCGCAGCCACTCGGCCCGCAGCTTCATGCGCATGATGCTGGGCGTCGGCGTCAACATCGACAGCGAACAGCATCGCCCCCACGATCCGGCCGGGATGATGGCGGGCTTCGACCTGCGGCTGCGCTGCCCTTTCCGGCTGCGCTGCGCCGCCTACACGCAACTGATCGGCGAAGACGAGGCCGGCATGCTGCCGGCGAAGTACCTCGGCCTGCATGGCCTGGAGAGCTGGTCGGCCGATGGCCGCTCGCGCTACTTTGCCGAGGTCGCCTTGACCACCTGCGGCGCCGCGCTGGGCAAGACCCACACCCGCCCCTGCGCCTACCGCAACAGCGCCTATCCCGACGGATACACCCATGCGGGCCGCTGGTTGGGCGCGGCCATCGGTCCCGATTCGCGTTTGCTGACGCTCGGCTGGATGGACGCCGCCGCGGGCCGTGACCTGCGGTTGCACGGCGGGCGGGTCGGATCGCGTGTCGGCCGCTTCAGCCCGCTGACCGACGACCCGGCGACATCAGGTCCGCTGCTCGGCGTGGCGGCGCGACAGAGCCTGCAATGGGGCGCCGCCGCCATCACCGCCGAGTTCGACTGGCTGCGCGTGCGCGCGGCCGGCGGCGAACGCACGGAGCGCCGCCTCGGCGCGCAGATCAGCATTCCGCTCGGTTCGTTCGAGTGAGGGACTTTGCCTTCACCACGAGTCACTGCGTGTCATCGGCTCCCACTTGCCCGCGCGTGCCTTGTAGACGCTGACCACGCCGTAGTGCTGTTCGCCGTCTCCGCGGAAGCGCATGTTGTTGGTGACCGGCGCCAGCGCATCGATGCGCTTGAGCTGCTCGAGCACCTTCTTGCTGTCGGCCGTGTCGCCGCGCTGCATTGCGGCGGCGAGCACGTAGACGGCGTCGTAGGCGTAGTGCGCGCCGTACACCGGCTCGCCCTTGAAGGTGTCGCGGAACTTGGTGAGGAACTGCGGGCCGGCAACGAACTCGCGTGCCTCGATGATCGGCGAGGTCGCGTAGACGCCGCGGATGCCCTCCACCGCGAGCGGCATCTTGTCGGTCTTGATCGTGTCGCCGCCGACGATCTGCATTCCCGTCATGCCCGCCGCCACCATCTGCTTGATCAGCGCAGCCACCTGGAAGTCCGCCAGCGTGGTGACGAACACGTCGACTCCCGCGGCCTTCAGCTCGGGCACGAGCTTGGCAAAGTCGGTGGTCTTGTCGTCCAGGCTCGCACGAACCAGGATCTCCTTGCCGTTCTTCTTGATCTCGATCGCCGCAAGATCGGCCAACCCCTTGCCGTAGGGTGTGCTGTCGTCGACCACCGCGAACTTCTTGCCGTCGATCTGAGTCGCGGCATAGGAGCCGAGCGCCTTGGACTGCAGCGCATCGTTGGCCACCAGGCGCAGGGTCGTCGGCAGGTCGAGCTGCGTGTATTCGGGCTTGGTCGAGATGGCCAGCTGCGGGATGCCCTGCGCCGCATAGACCGGCGCAGCGGCGATGCTGACGCCGGAGTTCAGATGCCCGACCACCGCAACGACACCGGCGTCGACCAGCGTTTGCGCGACTGCCTTGCCGGTAGCGGCATCGGCCTTGTCGTCGACCGCGACCACTTCGAGCGTGACCCGCTTGCCATCGATCCTGAAGCCCTTGGCGTTGAGCTCGTCCACGGCCAGCTGCACGCCGTTCTTCATGTCGATGCCGAGCGGTCCGAGCGGGCCGGACAGCGGCTGGGCCACGCCGATCTTGACGGTGTCGGGGATGCGGTTGCAGCCGGCCAGCCCCAGGGCCGACACGATGAAACTGCACACGAGCAATGAGCGCATGGAAGTCATGAGAAGCGACCCGTTGTAGCGAAGAGTGGCGGCAGTATGGGTGCCGCCAGTCACGTTTGGAAACATGGTTTGCGCCATCGTTCGTGACCAATGTCGGCAACTTGCCGACTTCTCGTTGCCCGAACGCAGCCGCTGTCGTCAGCCGGCCGCCGGCTCGCCGCGCAAATTGGCCACTGCGTCACGAATCAGGTGGCCGGCGATGCTGAAGGGCGGCGGAATGGCGGGCAGATCGTCGATCGCGAACCAAGCGGCCGCCTCGATCTCATCGGCTTGCGGCACGATCTCGCCGCCGACCCATTCGGCCGTGTAGGCGACCATCAGGCTGTGCGGAAACGGCCAGCTCTGGCTGCCGTAGTAGCGAAGGTTGGCGACCTTCACGCCGACCTCTTCGGCGACTTCCCGATGCACGCATTCTTCCAGTGACTCGCCGGCTTCCACGAAGCCGGCGAGCGCACTGAAGACACCCGGCGCGTAACCCGGCGAGCGGGCGAGCAGCAGTTCGCGGCCGCGCCACACCAGCGCCATCATCGCCGGGCTCACGCGCGGGTAGGCCACCAGGCCGCAGCCGGGGCAGCGGCGTGCACGTTCATGCGGCAGCAGAACCATGGGCGTGCCGCAGGCGCCGCAGAAGCGGTGTGCGCGGTCCCATTCGAGCACCTGCGCGGCGCGCCCGGCCACCATCATGAGCGGGCTGCCGAACTGCGTCATCGCGGCGCGCAGCGGCACCGCGCGCCAGCCGGCCGGCGCCTCGTCGAAGCCGAGAGCCCAGCAGTCGAGGTCGCTCAGGCGACCCAGGTAGTGGCGCGAGTGCGCCCGCGCCTCGAACAGCGTCACGGGGTGCGGAAGCAGCGCGAGCTCCAGCGCATCGGGCACCAGCAGTTGCTTGCCGACGAAGGCAAAACACCAGGCGGTCGGCGTCGGCGGGTGCATCGGCAGAACGGCAGGAACGAAGCTCATGGCGCGCAGACTCGATCAGTCGAGGGACGGGGTGGGCTGCCGCGGCAGCCGCGCAGTGGGATAGAGCCGCAGGAGCAAGGCCCCGCTCGCATCGATCAGCCAGGCCTGCAGCGCCTGCGTCAGTTCGGCGCTGCGCGACGACCCGGCACCACGGTGCCGTGCCCAGATGCCCTGCAACGCGGCGCCATGATCGGCCATCACCGCATCGACCGCCTCGCCCCAGAACGCCGGGTGTTCGGACTCGGCCCAGTCGCCGCGGCCGCGCCCGTAATGGGCCACTGCGAGGTAACCGAGCAACGCGGAGCGGGCCAGTCCGTCGAGCACCTTGTCTTCCCAGTGCAGGGTGGTGACGTCGACACCGCGCATCACGTTGACGCCGCGTGCCACGCCGGCTGCGCTCAAGGCGCCGAGCACGCCGCCGGCGAGCAGCCCGCCGCCCATCGTCAGGCCGCCGCTCACGATGTCGGCCTTGAGCCCCGCCAGCGCCCCCGCGACGAGGCCGCCCCAGATCGCGGCCTTGCCTTCGTCGACCGCTTCGTTGACGGCGAAGTGTTCGGCCAGCCGCGTCAGCACGACCTCGGTGGCGTGGCCTTCGAGCCCGTGCAGGCGGATCAGCCGATCGGTCGAGCGGCGGATGTCCGCGTCGAGTCGCTCGGCCAGCGTGCGCATCGCGATGTCGCGCGGCGTGTGCGCCCCGTCGCGGCGCAGGCCCAGCACCGCGCCGACGCTGCTCAGCCGATCGGTCCAGTCGGCGGCCGCCAGCGTCTCCTGGTCGAGCGAGGCGCGTGCCAGCCGCTCGGCGAGCACGCCCATCGCTGCATGCCAGGTCGCGCGCCCACGCTGCGCCCAGGCCTCGCGCAGGCGATCGAAAGCGACGCGGCGTTCGGCCGGCAGAACGGCAGCCACCGCGTCGAGCAGCCGGCCCTCCTGCACCCAGCAGCGCGCGAAGGCGTCGAGTGCAAGCACCTCGCGCACCGAACTCCCGCCGCGCAGCCGTTCCTGCCAGCGGGCGATCTCGGCCGCCTCGTCGGCCGGCGCGTGAGGCGGGCCGAGCTGGTTCAGCAGCACGATGACCGGCTTGCCGATCAGGTCCATCACCTTCAGCTCGGCGTCGAGGTAGCCGGCGTCGTGCGGCCCCTCGGCGGCGCTGACGAGGTACAGCACCACGTCGGCCTGCTCCACGATGTTGCGCACCGCGCGCTGGCTCGACCAGAAGGCACGGTCGCGGAAACGATCCCACACCTCGGTGAGGAACCAGCCGATCGGGTTGCCGGCCTGCGCCAGGCGCTTGGCGAGCCGCACGCTGTCGCCGAAGCCGGGGGTGTCCCACAGCTGGAGCCGGTCGCCGGCCGGCGATTCGATCATGGTGTGGCGTTCGGCCTCCAGCGTGACGTGCGCCTCGTCGCGCACCTCGCCGATGTCGCGGCCGAGCAGCGTGCGCGCGAGCGTCGTCTTGCCCACGTTGGTGTGCGAGATGAGGCTCAGCGCGAATGTTCCGCTGGAGCTCACGAGCTCGGCTCCGGCGATGCCGCCGACAGATCGGCGAACAGCGGCGCGTGGCCTTCATCGTGCAGCATGCGCTGCCAGGCGCCGCGCCGCTGCGCTCGGCGGGCCTCGCCGTCGGGACCGCGGAAGCGTTCGCGAAAGCCCGACTCGTCGACCAGCACCAGCAGCCGGGCCGCGGACGATGCCGACAAGGCGCGCACGAAGGCGCCGTGGTTCTCGCGCTCGGGCGTGGCGGTCAGCGGGAACAACGCCACGCGCACAGGCGCCGGCGTGCCGCCCGTCGCCGCCGGCATCTCCTCCATCGTGTCCTCTGCGCCCAGGGCCACCGGCTCGGCCAGCTGCGGCGCCACGCGTGCCCCCAGCATCTGCTCCAATGCCGAGCGCAAGCCCGGCAGCAGCGCCGGCGGCAGGCGGTAGCTGTAGGGCAGCACCTGCACAGCGAGCATGTGCCCGCTGTGCGCCTGCAGCAGGCGCCGGAAGTAGGGGTCGGCCAGCGGCAACGTCATGCGCGCCGACAGCCGGTGGGCGCGCCAGGCGGCCGCCACCGACAGCCCGAGCCGCGGCAGCAGCACCACGACGCCCAGCGTGATCGCGTAGAGGTGGATCCAGCGTGCCGCGTTTTCGCCGGGTCCGGCCGAGAAGCGAAGTTGCGCGATCTGCTCGGCACTCGGCAACGTGATGCCGCTCCAGGACGAGGCAGGACCCAGCACCAGCGACAGCAGCGAGTGAACGGCGGCCGGCGACAGGAAGGTGCTGTCCCAGCCGGCGCGGTACTCGAAGGCGAGGCCGCGCGCATACAGCGAGCACAGGGCGCCGAAGGCGAGTGCCGCCGCGGCCGCATGCAGCACGCTCGCGAGCCGAGCGGCGTGAAGACCGCGCGAGGCCTCGGTCCACGTGGCGGCGAAGCGGGCGAGCGGCGCGGAGGCTTTGCCGCGCCCTTGCAGCCAGGAGAGCGACAACGCCCGCTCGATCGATGCCAGCAGCACGCGCCGCAGCGGCCCGGGGGTGCTTGGCATGCCCGGCGTGCTTGCCTTGGCGCGACCCGCGAATGCGCCACGCAGCGCGCCCAGCGCCAGCAGCAGGTAGACGAGCAGACTCCAGAGCAGCAGCGCGAGCACCGGCGGCGCAAGAATGTTGATGCGCTGCGCCGAGGTCACCGCATCGCTCCCCCAGCCGAGCACGAAGGCCGCCAGAACGAGCCCCGCGCCCCACCAGGGCGACACGCCGGCGCGCCACGGCAACTGCGCCGCAGCCACCTCGCGCTGCGCCAGACGCTCGCACCCGAGGCGCGCCCGGCGCGCGAGAAAGCGCGCCGGCGATGCGGCCTCGCCCTCTTGGCGCTGCGCCTCGCGTGTCGCCCACTCGGCGTCGGCCTCGCTCCACGGCACGGCCGGCGGCGACTCGAACGCGCGCAGCAGCCACACGGCGCAGGCATCCGCTTCATCGATGACGGCGGCTGCCGTCGGGTCCGTGGCCTCATGCATCGGGGCGATTGTGCGGGAGTGTGAATGGCCCGTGCGCCGCGGCGATTCGCCTTCACAATACGGGCCCTTCAGGTGTTTCGCCCCCGCCCCATGCATTCCACTCCTTCCGTGCCGCCTTCCGCGGACGAGCTGCCCGCCGACAACGGCATCACCGACGAGCCCACGGCGCCGGAAGCCGACGGCGCCGCGGCGCCGGCAGCGCTGCCCGCATCGGCAGCGTCGACCGCTCCGGCGGTGGCGACGCTTTCGCCCGCCGAATGCGCTGCGCAGCTCAAGCAGCGCTTCCCGGCCTTGTTCGGCGGCGGCTTCAAACCGCTGAAGCTGCGCATCCAGGCAGACATCCAGGAACGCGCGCCGGGGGTGTTCAGCAAGCAGGCGCTGTCGGCGTTCCTTCGCCGACACACCGGCAGCACGGGCTACCTGATCGCGATGAGCCGCGCGAGCCACCGCATCGACCTCGACGGCCAGCCGAGCGGCGAGGTGAGCGACGAGCACCGCAACGCCGCCATCGAGGAACTGGCGCGCCGCCGCTCGCTGCACCAAGCGCGCGAAGAGCAGGTCGAGGACGCGCGCCGCAAGCGCGCCGCGTTGCTGCGCGACTTCGAGACGACGACGCTAACCCGCACCAACTTCTGCGCGCTCAAGGGCATCGCGCCCGAGGCACTCGACGCACTGCTCGACACGGCGCGCAAGGAGCAGCAGGAGCGGCAAATGCACATGCGCGAGCGTCCGCCGGCCGGGCCGCAGCGCCGCGAGCGGCGACCCGAGCCGGGGCGCCGGCCGCAGCGTTGATACGTCTGCAGACAAATCCGTTCGCCCTGAGCTTGTCAAAGGGCAGCGCGCAGCACGCAGGCTTCGAACCTCAGCCCGAACGGAGGATGGAGTGCGCGGTGTTTGGAGCGCTCAACGCGTCCATGTTGCGAAACGCTTTGCCTGGCGGTTCCAGTAGATGTGAGTCGGCGCCGCGCGGCCGTCGCCAACGCTCAGCCCCAGGCAGGTCTTGGACGGAAGCAATCCCTCGGGCACGGGACCGGAATCGCGTTCGAAGTCCTCCGGCGTGAAGTCGAGGTCTTCTCTGGCCAGCACCGTCGACCTCGGGTCGCGTGTCGACAGCGGAAAGCGCAGCGTGCCGATCGGCTCGGGCTGCTCGGCGGCGAACACGACGACGGCGAACTCGCTCTCGTTGATGCCCAGCATCGCGTACTCGTACCGCCCACGGCAGCTGAAATCGCCCGTGACGGCCGGCCCCTGCCACGACATGCCCGGCACGGCCTGCCGCGCTGCGGCCTCGGCCTGAGATTGGGGTGTCGACGTGGACGGCTTGTCTTCGCCCGCGCAGCCGCCCAACGAAAGGGCCATGATGGCGCTCGCCGCGCAGAGCATTCTTTTCCACGCCATCGGCTCGACGCAGCGCGCCACCGAGGCGGCCAAGCGGTCAGCGATGTCCATGACAATGCGCCCCTTTCGGGGCGCATTGTGGAACACGTGAGTCCGCGCCCGTTTACTCTGCCGCAAGCACCTGCGCTGCGGCGTTGACCACCGCCGCGATGCGGCCGATGTCGCGCAGCTGCTGCGTCGTCAGGCCCTCCTTCTTCAACAGGTCGAAATGCGACTTGACGCAGAAGTGGCACTTGCCGACGATCGACGCCGCCAGCGCATAGGCCTCGAACTTCTTCTTGGCCACGCCTCCGCTCGTGGCATAGGCGTTCATGCGCAGCTCGGCGCGCATCGTCTTCAGCTCGTCGTCGCCGGCCATCTCGACGAACGGGTACCACGCGTTGTTCATGCCCATCAGCGTGGCCGCGGTCAGGGCCGCGTAGGCCTCGGCCGGCGGCGCCGCCTCCTTGAAGGCGTCGATCAGCGGCTTGCTCTTGGCTGCGAAAGCAGCCGCCAGCGCGACGCCGAGCGCGTCCTCGGGTGCGAGGCTCGATCGCGCGATGACACCGTCCAGGTTGAGACGGATGTCCTTCGCGTACTCGGGCATGCGGTCCTTGATGCTGTTCAGGAAGTCCATGTCCGTCTCTCCTTCTCTGCGAGGCTTACAGCGTGCTGCCGCCGACGCCGCGGTTGCACGGGCACAGCTCGTCGGTCTGCAGGCCGTCGAGGATGCGCAGCACCTCATCCGGGTTGCGGCCGACGTTCAGGTTGTTCACGCTGACGTGCTGGATCGTGTTGTCGGGGTCGACGATGAAGGTCGCGCGCAGGGCCACGCCTTCGTTCCTGTCGCGCACGCCGAGCTGGTCGACCAGCGAGCCGGTCGAGTCGCCGAAGCTGTAGTGGCCGAGCTTGCTCAGGTCCTTGTGCTCACGGCGCCAGCCGAGCTTGCTGAACTCGTTGTCGGTCGAGCCTCCGAGCAGCACCGCATCGCGCTCGGCGAACTGGCCGGCGAGCTTGTCGAAGCCGACGATCTCGGTCGGGCAGACGAAGGTGAAGTCCTTGGGCCAGAAGTAGATGACCTTCCACTTGCCGGGAAAGCTCTTCTCGGTGATCGTTTCGAAAGCGGACTGGCCGTTTTCCTCGTGGTGGTTGAAGCCGGGCTTGACGCCGGTGACGCTGAATGCCTCGAGCTTGTCGCCAACAGTTTTCATCTTGAACTCCTTCGGTTACGGAATGAAAGCAAACTATCGATGTTCGCCATGCGATAGATTCTAGTAGACCGAAGGAGTGCAGTTGATTGCTTGCGCCAACGGCGGCGATAGCCATCGCCCTGCATCGGGCGCGGGGGTCAGCGCGGCGTCGCAGGCTGTCGATAGCTAAGCAGGCGGCCCTTGTAGGCCGGCAGCCCGTCGGACGCGGCACGGTCGAGCCGCAGCTGAATGACGCCGTAGCCGAGTACGCCCATCTGGCGGGTGAAGGCGGCCCGGTTGCCGCGGTCCGGATCGACGATGAGCACCTGTGCGCCCGGCTCGGCGTGGCGCGCGATGAAGCGCGCGAGCGACGCGCTCTCGTCGCGTTCGTACAGCAGGTCGCTGCCGATGATGAGGTCGAAGCGGCCATGCACCGCCGGCGGGTCGCCGGGCGCACAGGCCAACGCCGCGCCGCCCGAGGCGCTCCAGTGGCCGTGGCGGTAGGCCATTGGCGGCAGGCCGTTCAAACGCAGGTTCTCGGCCAGGAAGCTCGCGGCCAGCGGGTGGCAGTCGCTGGCGGTCACGTCGGCGCCGCGGCGGTGGCTGACCAGACTCGCGAGCCCCAGGCCGCAGCCGATCTCGAGAATGCGTTCGCCGGCGCGCAGCGGCCGCACGGCCATGTGCGCTGCCAGCTGGCGGCCCGAGGGCCACAGCAGACCGAACATCGGCCACGCAGCCGAGGAGATGCCCAGCCGCAGCGCGGCGTCGCGCGGGTCGCTGAACTGCTGGTGGTCGAGCAGCGAGCGAATCGTCAGGTCAGCCGCGCCGCCGATGGCGATGCGTTCGTGTTTGACCAGGTAGCCCGGCATGCACAAGCCTCGGCGGCACGCGGCGTGGGTGACGCCTGCGTGGATGGGCGCTGAGAACCGCGCTCGACGCAGCATAGGCCATGCCTGCCGCCGCCGCGCGTCCATGCGGCCTCACCGATGTCGCAGAGGTGACAAACGGCGCAGACAACCCCGCATGGCAAGCGCCGAACAGGCGGCCTATAAGGAACGTCCCGCGAAAAAGATCACGTTCACGCCAGGAGACGACTCATGTTCATCCATGCCCGAACCATGGCCGCTGCCGCGTGCCTGCTGCTTCCGCTGGCCGCCGCGGCCAACGTCAGCGTCCGGCTCGACGGCGCCGACCCCGCGACCCACCCCTTCCCCAGCGACCGCTTCACCGTGCGCGACTGGTCGCAGAACACCTTTCGCCGCGTCGCACTGCCCAAGCCGGACTGCAGCGTGCGGCCGAGCGACTGCGCCGACATCGACGTCATCAACACGCTCGACGGCTTCTCGACGCAGCCGCGCATCACCGTGCCCTTCACCGGCGACATCGACGTGGCCACGGTCAACAGCCGGACGGTGTTCCTGCTCAACCTCGGCGACACCTTGACGATGCACGGCTTCGGCCAGAAGGTCGGCATCAACCAGGTCGTCTGGGACCCGGCAACGAAGACGCTCGCCTTCGAGTCGGACGAGCTGCTGAATCAGCATTCGCGCTACCTGCTGATCGTCACCGACGGCGTGCGCGACGCCGCGGGCAAGCGAATCAAGACCGCGCGGCTTGAGTCGAACGACGGGCGCAGCCATGGCCGCGACACCGCCGAGTACCACCGCGACCTGCGCGACGCGCATCGCCTGCACCGCTCGCCGAACCGCATCGCCGCGGCCACGCTGTTCACCACGCAGAGCATCACGGCCGATCTCTACAAGATCATGCGGGCGATCAAGCAGTCCACGCCGGCGCCGGCCGATTTCATGGTCGGCCAGACGGCCGCGGGCCCGGTGCGCGCGTTGTTCCCGGTGACCGGGATCACCGGCATCCAGTTCAATCGCCAGGTCGGCACCGCGCCCACGTTCGCGTCGAGCTTCCTGCCTACGCCGGCGCTGAACGTGGTGCCGGGCGCGGTAGGCCAGATCGCCTACGGGCGGTTCAATTCGCCCGACTACCAGACCGCCGCCAAACTGATCCCCGCCGTGCCGACACGCAGTGGCCAGCCGCAGCCGCAGGGCAGCAACGCGCTGAGCTTCCAGCTCTTCCTGCCGGCCGGCGCCAAGCCGGCCAACGGCTGGCCGGTCGCGATCTTCGGCCACGGCTTCACCGACAGCATGTACGGCGCACCGTGGGCCGTGGCGTCGGTGTTCGCGTCCCGTGGTCTCGCCACACTGGCAATCAACGTGGTCGGCCACGGCGGCGGGCCGCTGGGCGCCCTGAACGTGATCAGGCCGGCTGCCTTGCCGGTGGTGATCAACGCGGGCGGCCGCGGCATCGACCAGGACGGCAACGGCAGCATCGACTCGACCGAAGGCTCCAGCGCCGCGCCGCCACACACCGTGATCGGCAGCCGCGACGGCCTGCGCCAGACCGTCGTCGACATCATGCAGCTGGTGCGCCAGGTGCAGGTGGGAATGGACGCCGACGGCGACGGTGCAGCCGACCTCGACGCGCAGCGCATCTACTACACCGGCCAGTCCTTCGGCGGCATCTACGGCACGATCCTGCTCGGTGTCGAGCGCGACATCCAGGCGGGCGTGCCCAACGTGCCGGGCGGCTCGATCACCGAAGTGGCGCGCCTCGGCGGCTTCCGCCCGCTGACCGGCATCGCGCTCGCCACGCGCGTGCCCTCGCTGATCAACGTGGCCGACCCGAGCGGCATCGTGTTCAACGAGAACATTCCGCTGCGCAACGAACCGCCGGTGGTCAACAACGTTCCTGGCGCGATGGCAATCGCGCAGGTGCTCGACCGCTTCGAGTGGGTGCAGCAGGCCGGCAACCCGGTGAGCTATGCGCCGCACATCCGGCGCGCCCCGCTGCCGGGAAATGCCCCCAAGCCGGTGATCTTCCAGTTCGCCAAGGGCGACAAGACGGTTCCGAATCCGACGACGACGGCGATCCTGCGGGCCGGCGACCTGGCCGACACCGCCACCTACTTTCGCAACGACCTCGCCTTCGCGGCCAATCCGGCCGTGCCGAAGAATCCGCACACCTTCCTCAGCAACATCGGCGTGGCGGCCGCGGCCGCCTACGCCGTCGGCACGCAGACGCAGACGGCGCTGTTCTTCGCCACCCACGGCACGACGGTGATCGACCCCGATGGGGCCGGTCCGGTCTTCGAGGTGCCGATCAACCCGCCCCTGCCGGAGACGCTCAACTACATTCCGTGACCCGGTGCGCTGCGATACTGGGGCGATCGATTCCGGGAGAGCAGCGAATGAATGCCGATGTGCTGAAAAGCCTGGCCCGCCTGATGCAGCAGACTGCCGTCAAGCAGGCCGTTCAGGAATGCGCGCTGCGCCGCCTGCTCGCCTTGCTGCCGCCCGAACAGGCGGCAGCAATGGCCGAAGGCCTGCGCGCCGACGTGACGCAGGTGATGGAGAACTTCTCCGCCGGCATCGACCAGCCCGCGGTGGATACGACCATCGACTTCGAACTCGCCGCGATGATGCAGGC
>CAJPFZ010000382.1 GCA_905339355.1 Burkholderiaceae bacterium | reverse complement strand
CGCGGTGCTCAACGCCAAGCAGCACGCCAAGGAGGCCGAGATCGTCGCGCAGGCCGGTCGCCCGGGGGTGATCACCATCGCCACCAACATGGCCGGCCGCGGCACCGACATCGTGCTCGGCGGCAACGTCGAGAAGCAGATTCAGTTCATCGACGCCGACCCCGAGCTGAGCGACCCCGACAAGGTGGCGCGCGCCAAGCAGCTGCGCGACGAGTGGCAGAGCCTGCACGAAAACGTGAAGGCGCAGGGTGGCCTGCGCATCATCGCCACCGAGCGCCACGAGTCGCGGCGCATCGACAACCAGCTGCGCGGCCGTTCGGGCCGCCAGGGCGACCCGGGCTCCTCGCGCTTCTATCTCTCGCTGGACGATCCGCTGATGCGCATCTTCGCCGGCGACCGCGTGCGGGCGATCATGGAGCGGCTGAAGATGCCCGACGGCGAGGCCATCGAAGCGGGCATCGTCACGCGCAGCATCGAAAGCGCGCAGCGCAAGGTCGAGGCGCGCAACTTCGACATCCGCAAGCAGCTGCTCGAGTACGACGACGTGTCGAACGACCAGCGCAAGGTCATCTACCAGCAGCGCAACGACATCCTCGAAGCCGAGAAGCTGGAGGCGCAGATCGCCAACCTGCGCCAGAGCACGATGGAAGACGTGGTGCGCACCTTCGTGCCGGCCGACAGCGTCGAGGAGCAGTGGGACCTCGACGGCCTGGAGAAGACGCTGCGCGAAGAATGGCAAGTCGAGGTGGCGCTGAAGGCTGCGGTGGAAAAGAGCGACTCCATCACCGACGAGGACATCGTCGAGCTGGTCGTGAAAGCCGCCGACGAGATGTTCACCGCCAAGGTGCAGCGGGTGGGCATCGAGCAGTTCACGCCGTTCATGCGCATGATCCTGCTGCAGTCCATCGACTCGCACTGGCGCGAACACCTGGCCGCGCTCGACTACCTTCGCCAGGGCATTCACCTGCGCGGCTATGCGCAGAAGAACCCCAAGCAGGAGTACAAGCGCGAAGCCTTCGAGCTGTTCAGCCAGCTGCTCGACGTGGTCAAGATGGACGTGACACGTGTGCTGATGACCGTGCGCATCCAGTCGCAGGAAGAGGTGGCGCAGGCCGCCGAAGCGATCGAGGAACGCGCCGAGCGCATCAGCAACGTCACTTACCGGCATCCGAACGAAGACGGCAGCGTCTCGGAAGAGAGCGACGTGGCCGTGGCGGCCGTGCCGAAAGTGGGGCGCAACGATCCCTGCCCTTGCGGCAGCGGGAAGAAGTACAAACACTGCCACGGCCGCTTGGCCTGACCGCGAGCGCGCCATGCCCGTCAATCTCACCGCCCCTCGTCCGCAAGACCTGCACCCTGTCCCAGGCGTCAAGCTCGGTGTCGCGATGGCCGGCGTGCGCAAGGCGAATCGGCGCGACCTGACCGTCGTGACGCTGGACGAGGGCACGCAGGTGGCGGGCGTCTTCACCCGCAACCGCTTCTGTGCCGCACCGGTGCAGCTGTGCCGGCAGCACCTGGCCGCCAATGCCGGCTCGCGCGCCATCCTCATCAACACCGGCAACGCGAACGCCGGCACCGGTGAAGACGGCCTCGCGCGCGCGATGTCGACGTGTGCCGCGCTGGCGCGCCACCTCGACGTGGCGCCCGAACAGGTGCTGCCGTTCTCTACCGGCGTCATCATGGAAACGCTGCCGAACGACCGCATCGAAGCGGGCCTGCCGGCGGCGCTGGCCGACCTCGGCGCCGACCACTGGGCGGCCGCAGCCGAAGCGATCATGACCACCGACACCGTGCCGAAGGCGGCGTCGCGGCAGATCCGCATCGGCGGCCAGACCGTCACGCTGACCGGCATCAGCAAGGGCGCCGGCATGATCAGGCCCAACATGGCGACGATGCTCGGCTTCATCGCCACCGATGCGGTCATCGCGCCGGCCTTGATGAACCCGCTCGTGCACGAAGCGGCCAACCGCTCGTTCAACCGCATCACCATCGACGGCGACACGTCGACCAACGACTCCTTCCTGCTGATCGCCACCGGCCAGGCCGGCCACGATCCGATCACGCGGCTCGACTCGGCCGACGGCGCCGCGCTGCGCGACGCGCTCATCGACCTCGCGCAGCAACTCGCCCAGGCGATCGTGCGCGACGGCGAAGGCGCAACCAAGTTCATCACCGTGCAGGTCGAGGGCGGCAAGACCGAGGCCGAGTGCAAGCAGGTCGCCTACGCGATCGCCCACTCGCCGCTGGTGAAGACGGCGTTCTTCGCGAGCGACCCCAATCTCGGCCGCATCCTGGCCGCCGTCGGCTACGCCGGCATCGACGACCTCGACCAGACCGACATCGACCTCTTCCTCGACGACGTGCATGTCGCCACCGAGGGCGGGCGCCATCCCGACTACCGCGAAGAAGACGGGCAGCGCGTCATGAAGCGCAGCGAAATCACCGTGCGTGTCGACCTGCACCGCGGCGATGAAAGCGCGATCGTCTGGACCTGCGACCTGAGCGTCGACTACGTCAAGATCAACGCCGATTACCGCAGCTGACGCGCCTGGACCACGGCGCGCAGCAGCCACGCCGCCGCCGCAGCAGCCAGCAGGTGCTTGAGCGTATGGCCGCTCAGCCAGCCGATGGCGGTGAGCACATGTTCGTCGGCGCCTTCGAGCAGCTTGGCCGCCGCGTAGAGCACGAGCACGATGCACCAGTCGCGTCCGGCGACGGCACCGGCAGACGTCGGAGGTAGGCGCAGCGCGAGCGCCGCCGGCACCAGCAGCATCGGCAGGAACTGCACCGCGGCATAGAGCCGCAGGTCACTGCGTCCCTGCGACTCGGTCCACCACCAGAATGCGACGGAGACGGTGGCGAAGAGCAGCGCGCCGGTCAGGGGCGTGGCGCGTGCGAAGGACGGGTGCACCCGCTCGGCCAGCAAGGCACACAGCAGCGAAGCACATGCCCAGGCGATGGGCAGACGGTCGACCACCAGCGTGCCGTTCGAGGGAGACCAGTGGTAGAACGCCGAGCCGAAGGCCGTGCAGGCGACGGCGGCGGCGAAACACATCCAGGCGTTGCCGGCGGCGCCGCGCTCACCGCAGCGTGCAAGCTGCATCGCCGCCCAGCAGCCGGCCCACAGGAAGGGCAGGTTGCTCAGCACGTTCGCCGCATTGGGGATGCTCCACCAGGCGCGTGCATCAGCGAACTGGTGGTAGTGCGCCCACTGCGCGATCGGACCGTGCTGCCACAAGGCCGCTGCGGCCACCGCGGTCACGACGAGCAGCCACCACGCCCGCTGCACGGGAGGCTGTGCCGAAGATGAGACGGCCATGCCGAAAGGCTTCATGAGAGTTCCAGGCGAGTGATCGAGGCGTGCATGCTCCGGCGCATCGCGGTGCGCTTGCAAGCGCCGCCTTCCAAGTGCCCATGCCGAGGCCCGCGGGTATCGGCAGATGCGACCGCCACCGGCGTGCGACTCGCGCAACGCCGCACCGCCTGCGCCGCTTGCCGTCGCCTGCGGGCTGCTGCTAGCATGCAAGCTCTTTCGCACGCACGCAATCATGAACACCGCCACCCTCCGCTCCAAACGGGCCACCGCCCGTGACGCAGCGGGGGCGCGCGCGTCGTGGCGCGAGTGCCGTGGTGCCGCCCGGGGAGTCGTCGACTCGGGCATCGGCATCGGCCTCGTGGTCGTGGACGCCTCCCGACGGGGCTGCGCAGTCCCCGTCGTCGCAGGCCACCCGAGCGCAGCGAACCGTCCGTTCGCAGTCGGTTTCTAGTCCTCCCAGCGTTCCGCTTCTACCGAAGTCCGCTGAGAGATCAGCGGAAGAGTCGGTTCATTCGTCTTTGCTCCGCTGCCCGGATCCACCGATCCGCCAGGGCACCCACCGGTGTCCGCAAAGAGAAATGAAGACAGGGGAAGAACAATGAGGCGATGGCTTGAAAGAATTCGAAGAGCCTGCACGGAAGGGCTGACGCTCGATCGCAACGACCTGTTGCGCGACGCCGTCTACCGGCGCCTGTGGACGTCGATCCTCATCAGCTCCTTCGGTGGCCAGGTGACGATGCTGGCGCTGCCACTGACGGCCGCGGTGCTGCTGCACGCATCGCCGACGCAGATGGGCCTGCTGACGGCGATGGAGATCGTGCCCTTCGTGCTGTTTTCGCTGCCCTCGGGCGTGTGGCTCGACCGCGTGCGAAAGCTCCCGGTGTACGTCGTCGGCGAATGCATGCTGGCGGTGATCGTCGCGAGCGTGCCCTTGGCGTGGTGGATGGGCTGGCTGTCGATGCCCTGGCTCTACGTTGTCGGCTTCATCATCGGCACCGTTTACACCACGGCTGGGTCGGCCGCGCAGATCGTGCTGACGCAGGTCGTTGCGCGCGATCGCCTGGTCGAAGCCCATGCGAAGAATGCGCTCGCGGTCTCGGGCGCCGAAGTGGCCGGGCCCGGCCTGGCCGGCGCGCTGATCAAGCTCGTCGGCGCGCCGCTCGCCTTGCTGGTCGATGCATGCCTGCTGCTCGTCTCGGCCAGCATCCTGCGCGGCGTCACCGTCCACGAGGAGCCCCAGCGTGCCGCTGGCGCGCGTTTCTGGCTCGACTTGCGCGCAGGCGTGCGCTTCGTGCGCAGCCAGCGGCTGCTGGTGTCGCTCGCCGTTGCCGTGGGCATCTGGCAGATGTGCCACCACGCGGCGATCGTCGTGCAGATCCTGTTTGCCACCCGCACGCTCGGCCTGAGCGAACAGGCGGTCGGCCTGAGCTACATGGGCATGGGCGTCGGCACGATCATCGCGAGCGTGCTGGGCAATCGCATCAGCCGCCGCTTCGGCCCCGGGCCATGCCTGGTGATCGGCTTCG
Source organism: Burkholderiaceae bacterium (assembly GCA_905339355.1). Lineage (GTDB taxonomy): Bacteria > Pseudomonadota > Gammaproteobacteria > Burkholderiales > Burkholderiaceae_C > Albitalea. The sequence goes on along the minus strand of CAJPFZ010000382.1, from coordinate 10,949 downwards.
CGGTGTGCGCCGCCGGCTGGCTGCTGCTCGCCGTCGCGCCCGCCAACGCGTACGGCATCGCGGCATTCGCCCTGATGCTGCTGCTGTTCAGCGCCGGCGCGGTGCTCATCTTCATCAACTTCCTCGCGATGCGCCAGGCCGTCACGCCGCAGCCGCTGCTCGGGCGCATGACCAGCACGATGCGCTGGCTGATCCTCATCCCCGCCGGCCCCGGCGCGCTGATGGGCGGATGGCTCGGCGAGCACCTGGGCCTGCGTGCCGCACTGGCGTTTGCCGGCGGCAGCGCGGCGCTGCTGGCCGCCGTGGCCTGGCGCCACCCGGTGATTCGCGGCGTGAAGGTGTTGCCGACCCCGGAAAGCGCCGACGACTGGGTCGGCGCCGAGGCGGGTGTGCGGCCAGTCGCCGCGATGGACGCAAGCTGACGCCGGCTTGAAAAACAAAACGCCTCGGCTTGCCGAGGCGTTTTGTCAGAGCGAGCGATGTTCAGGCCTTGCGGCGGCGCGCCACGCAGCCGATCGCGGCCAGGCCGGCCAGCATCAGCGCGTAGGTCTCGGGTTCCGGGATGGCCGGGGTGAGCGACACCGCGTCGAGCGAGCCGCCATAGGAATCGTCGACGCCGACGGCCTGGAATGCCAGGCTCGAAGAGCCGGCGGCGCCGGTGACGTTCAGCGTGAAGACGTTCCACAGGTGACCGCTCGGCGCGCCGGGCGCAGCGAAAACGCCTTGCGACAGGCCGTTCCAGAACACCTCGATGCCGTTCGATGCGGCCGACACACCTTCGCGGCCGGAATAGGCGAAGCTCAACTCGTAGGCCTGACCCAGCACGGTCCCGATGGACTGGTTCATCAGGCTGTTGTGCGTGGTGTCGAGTTCGACGAAGTTGACGCCGTCGTAGGCAGCGCCGGCGACGTTGTTGCGCAGCTCGATGCCGAACTGTCCGCCGGTCCAGCCTGTCAGGTTGGGGTAGATGTTCCAGGTTCCGGCCGCCTGAAGGTCGGCTTCGAAGCTGCCGTTGGTGACCAGGTTGGCCGAGGCCAGAAGCGGAGCGGCCAGCAAGGCGGCCGCGATGAATTTGCGCATGAAGTTTTCTCCTCTTGGCGTGCACGCGGGTGGCGTGTTGCAAGGCGGAAATGTCTCCGAGATGGGAAGCCCATGCCAGCCCGCGTTTGAGGGGGGCGAGGGAACTCAGTCGCGGACGGCGTGCTCCCGGGGCGAAAACCGGTCGACGGCGTCGGTGATCAGGCCGTCGATGCCGCAGCCGAGCAGCCACTGCGCGGTGGCCGGGTCGTTCACCGTGTAGGCCAGCGCGCGCAGGCCGGCGGCGTGAAGCCGCTGGATCAGCGCCGCGTCGAAGAGCCCGTAGTGGCCGACGACGGCGACACAGGCCAACGACGTGGCCTCGTCGAACCAGCCGGGCCGCAGGCTGTCGATGAGCAATGCCCGCGGGAGCGTGTCTTCGGCGGCACGCGCTGCGGCGAGCGCGTCGGGGCGGAAGGAACTGAGCAGCGGCTTGACTGGCGCCTGCGCCCACAGCCGTGCGGATTCACACGCAACCACACGGCCCGTCTCTTCTTCCGCGCCCGGGGTCGGCTTGATCTCGATGTTCAACGCGAAATCGTTGCGCAGGCAGTAGCCGGCGATGCCGTCCAAGCTCGGGATCGGCTCGCCGGCATGGCCGCGGCTGTGCCAGCCGCCTGCGTCGATGCGCGACAGCTCGCTCCATGGCCGCTGCGACGCCACGCCGTTCTCGGGCGTGGTGCGTTGGAGTGTGGCGTCGTGAAGGAGGAAGGGCACGCCGTCGGCGCTCAGCTTCACGTCGCACTCGAAAGCGCGATAGCCGTGACCGGCGCCTACTCGAAACGCCGCCAGCGTGTTCTCGGGCGCCAGCTTGCCGGCGCCGCGGTGGGCGATCCAGAACGGGTAGGGCCAGGGAGCCATCGGGAGTGGGACGGTGTGTGGACGTCACTCCACCCGCTGGCCGGTCGCTGGGTCGAACCAGTGCAGGTGCCGCGTCTCCATGCGCAGCGACAGCAGCTCGCCGACGGCTGGCGGCACGCGGGTGCCGTCGATGCGCACGGTGAACAGGTCGTCGCCGAGCCGGCCGTAAACCAGGCGCTCGGCGCCCAGCATCTCGATCATCTCGACACGCAGCGGCCAGCCCGGTGCGTCGCTCGTGTCCAGGCTCGCATGCTCCGGCCGCAGCCCGAGAATCAGCTCGCCATGGCGCGGCGCGGGGCCCGGCAGCGGCAGCGCAGGGCCTGACACGTTGAACTGCGTGCCGTCCGCCGTGCCCTTCATCAGGTTCATCGGCGGCGAGCCGATGAAGCTGGCGACGAAGGTGGTGGCGGGGCGCTGGTAGACCTCTTCGGGCGTGCCGATCTGCTCCATGCGCCCGGCTTTCATGACGATCATGCGCTGCGCGAGCGTCATCGCCTCGACCTGGTCGTGGGTCACGAACAGCGAAGTGATGCCCAGCTCGCGATGCAGCTTCTGGATCTCGATGCGGGTCTGTGCGCGCAGCTTGGCGTCGAGGTTGGACAGCGGCTCGTCGAACAGGAACACCTGCGGCTGGCGCACGATGGCGCGCCCCATGGCGACGCGCTGGCGCTGGCCGCCCGACAGCTGTCGGGGCTTGCGGTCCAGGAACGGGCCGAGCTCGAGGATGCCCGCCGCCTTGTCGACGCGTGCCCTGATCTCGCCGATCGGCACCTTCTTGATCTTGAGGCCATAGGCCATGTTGTCGAACACGCTCATGTGCGGGTAAAGCGCGTAGTTCTGGAACACCATGGCGATGTCGCGCTCGGATGGCTCCAGGTTGTTGACCACGCGGTCGCCGATGAGGATTTCTCCCTCGGTGACTTCCTCCAGCCCGGCCACCATGCGCAGCAGGGTGGACTTCCCGCAGCCGGAGGGGCCGACGATGACGACGAATTCACGATCCGCAATCACGGCATCGACGCCATGGATGACCTGCAGCTCGTGCTTCCCCGTGCCGTAACGCTTGACGACGTTCTTCAGTTGTATGGAGGCCATGAGTCCTGTGATTCTCTTGTGGATTGACGGCGGCACGCGTCCATCGAAGGCAGCTACTTCTCTGTGTCCACCAGTCCCTTGACGAACCATTTCTGCATGAGCAGCACCACGGCCGCGGGCGGGATCATCGCCAGGATGGCCGTCGCCATGACGATGTTCCACTCGTTGGCGGCGTCGCCACCGGAAATCATCCGCTTGATGCCCATGACCACCGGGTACATGGACTCGTCGGTCGTGACCAGCAGGGGCCAGAGATACTGGTTCCAGCCGTAGATGAACTGGATGACGAAAAGCGCCGCGATGCTGGTGGTGGACAGGGGCAGGAGAACGTCCTTGAAGAACCGCAGGGGGCCGGCGCCGTCAACGCGCGCGGCCTCCACCAGTTCGTCGGGGACGGTGAGGAAGAACTGCCGGAACAGGAACGTGGCCGTGGCGCTCGCGATCAGCGGCACCGTCAGCCCGGCGTACGTGTTGAGCATGTTGAGATCCGACACCACCTGGTAGGTCGGTCCGATCCGCACCTCAACCGGCAGCATCAGCGTGACGAAGATCGCCCAGAAGAAGAACATGCGGCCGGGAAATCGAAAGTACACGATGGCGAAGGCCGACAGCAACGAAATCGCGATCTTGCCGAGCGCAATCACGAGGGCCGTGATCAGGCTCACCGTCATCATCCGGCCCACCGGTGCGGCCGAGGCGGCGGCGCTGGTCGATCCCTTGATCGCGGCCGCGTAGTTCTCCAGGAGGTGCGGGCCCGGCAGCAGCGGCATCGGCACCTGCACGATGTCCTGCGCGGTATGTGTGCTGGCGACAAAAGTGATGTAGAGCGGAAACGCCACCACCAGCACCCCCAGCATGAGCACCAGGTGGGAGATCGCCTTGGCGAGCGGGCGCCGTTCGACCATCAGTAGTTCACCTTCTTTTCGATGTAGCGGAACTGCACAACCGTCAGCGCAACCACGATGACCATCAACACGACCGACTGCGCCGCGGAGCTGCCCAGATCGAGCGCCTTGAAACCGTCGTAGTAGACCTTGTAGACCAGGATCGCCGTGTCCTTGCCGGGCCCTCCCTCGGTTGCGGCGTCGACGATGGCGAAAGTGTCGAAGAACGCATACACGACGTTGATCACCAGCAGGAAGAACGTCGTGGGCGTGAGCAGCGGAAACACGATGGTCCAGAAGCGCCGCCACGGGCCTGCGCCGTCGATGGCCGCGGCTTCGATCAGGCTCTTGGGAATGGACTGCAGTCCCGCGAGGAAGAACAGGAAGTTGTAGGAGATCTGCTTCCACACGGCGGCCAGCACGATGAGCGTCATGGCCTGCGAGCTATCGAGCAGATGGTTCCATTGAACTCCCAGCCCGCGCAGCGCATAGCTGACGATGCCGATGGAGGGCGCGAACATGAAGAGCCACAGCACGCCCGCGACCGCCGGGGCCACGGCATAAGGCCAGATCAGCAGCGTCTTGTAGACGTTGGCGCCCCGCACCACGCGGTCGGCAAAGACCGCCAGGGCCAGCGACAAGCTCAGCCCGAGGCCGGCAACCAGCACCGAGAACACCGCCGTGGTCTTGAACGACGCGAGGTAGCTTTCGTCGGCCCACAGGCGCCGGAAGTTGTCCAGCCCGACCCATTCGACCGACGCGCCGAACGCGTCCTGCTGCTGCAGCGACTGCAGCAGCGCCTGTCCCGCGGGCCAGAAGAAGAAGACGGCGATCACTGCGACCTGCGGTGCGAGCAGGACCCAGGGCAGCCACCAGCTCTTGAAACGAACGCGCTTTTCGATGGTCAATCGCGACCTGCTTGACGGTCAAATGAAAGGATCGCCGCCTCGCCGCCGCAGGCGGGGAGGCGACGGCTGGTGGAGGGCTCGACCTGCGCGCGCCTGCGAGGCGCACGCACCGGCGCAGGCGAGCACGGGCCTCACTTGTTGGCTTGCTGGAAGCGCTCCAGTTGCTCGTTGCCGCGCTTCACGGCGGCGTCAAGCGCCTCTTTGGCGGTCTTCTTGCCGGCCCAGACCTGTTCTAGCTCCTCGTCCATGATCGCCCGGATCTGGTTGAAGTTGCCCAGCCGCACGCCACGCGACTTGTCGGTGGTCTTGCGGATCATCTGGTTCACCGCGGTGTCGGTGCCGGGATTCTGCTTGTAGAAGCCTGACTTCTCGGTCATCTCGAACGAGGCCAGGGTGATCGGCAGGTAACCCGTGCGCTGGTGGCTCTGGGCCTGGATCTCGGGATTGGTCAGGTAGTTGAAGAACGCGGCCACGCCCTTGTACTCCGGCGCCGGCTTGCCTGCCATCACCCACAGCGACGCACCGCCGATGACGGTGTTCTGCGGCGTGCCGGGCACGTCGGGGTAGTAGGGCAAAGGTGCGATGCCGAATTCGAACTTGGCGTTCTTCTTGATGCTGGCATAGGTCGACGAGCTGGCCGTGGCCATCGCGCATTCGCCCGAGTAGAAGGGAGCGTCGCCCTTGTTGCCGCGCCCGCGGTAGTGGAACAGGCCCTGCTTGGCCATGTTGGCGAGGTTCTCGATGTGGCGCACATGCAGCGGGCTGTTGAAGGCCAGGCGCGCGCTGGGGCCGCCGAAGCCATTGTTCTGCGTGGCGAACAGCGTGTTGTGCCAGGTGGAGAAGCTCTCCAGCTGTGTCCAGCCCTGCCAGCTGGTGGTGAAGGGGCAGTCCACGCCCGATGCCTTGAGCTTGGCCGCGGCCAGGGTCAGTTCGGGCCAGGTTTGCGGCGGCTTGTTGGGGTCCAGCCCCGCCTTCTTGAACAGATCCTTGTTGTAGTTCAGGACCGTCGTCGAGCTGTTGAGCGGAAAGCTCAGCATTTGCCCGTTCGCGGCCGTGTAGTAACCCACCACTGCCGGGATGTAGGCTTTCGGATCGAACTTGTAGCCCGCATCGGCCAGAACCTTGCCCACCGGCACGATGGCGCCCTTGGCGGACATCATGGTGGCGGTACCGACCTCGTACACCTGCAGGATGTGGGGCGCATTGCCGGCGCGGAAGGCCGCAATGGAAGCCGACATGGATTCGTCGTACGTGCCCTTGTAGGTCGGCACCACCTTGTAGTCCTTCTGGCTGGCGTTGAAGCCGTTGGCCAGGTCCACGACCCAGTCGTTGAGGCCTCCAGTCATCGAGTGCCACCACTGGATCTGGGTCTGGGCCTGTGCAGGGCTTGACAGGGCAACGGCCAGCAGGCCGCCGGCGAAGGCGAGAGACTTGATTTTCATGACTACTCCGTGAATGGGCCTGCGGCTCGTGGCAGCCGGCCAGTGTGTCGGCGTCGTGTGACAGGCGTGTTTATGTCGTGGACACCGCGCTGCAGCAACAGGATTTACCCCGTCGCCGCCGCGAAAGCCGCACGGGGCTTGACCCACGTCCGAGGGAAAACACCCCCTGCGTTACCATTGCCCGTTAAGTGCTGGAAGGGCCCGCCTCTCGAGGCCCGAGATTCGATGAACGCACCCGCCACCCTGAATGAAGTCGCCGGCGCCGCCGAGCTGACCCACGCCGCGCCCCGCCTGCGCGAGATTCCGTACAACTACACCTCGTTCTCCGACCGCGAAATCGTCATCCGCCTGCTCGGTGCGCGCGCCTGGGAAGTTCTCAACCGGCTGCGCGAGGAGCGCCAGACCGGGCGTTCGGCGCGCATGCTGTACGAGGTGCTGGGCGACATCTGGGTGGTGCAGCGCAACCCCTATCTGCAGGACGACCTGCTCGACAACCCGCGCCGCCGCAAGCTGCTGATCGAGGCGCTGCGCCACCGCCTGCACGAGATCGAGAAGCGCCGCACCCCGGCGACGGATCGCGAGCGGGATGTGCATGTCGGCGAACTACTCACGGCGGCAGCCGGCGCCGTCGATGCGTTTGCCGCGCAGTTCGACGAAGTGGCCGAGCTGCGCCGCCGCTCCACCAAGGTGCTGGGCCGCCACACCGCCCGCGACAACATCAAGTTCGACGGCCTGAGCCGCGTCTCGCACGTGACCGATGCGACCGACTGGCGCGTCGAATACCCGTTCGTCGTGCTGACGCCCGACACCGAGGCCGAGATGGCCGGCCTGGTGAAGGCCTGCATCGATCTGGGCCTCACCATCATTCCGCGCGGCGGCGGCACCGGCTACACCGGCGGCGCCGTGCCGCTCGCATGGAACAGCGCGGTCATCAATACCGAAAAGCTCGAGGCGATGAGCGGCGTCGAGATGAAGACGCTGCCGGGCCTCACGCGCGAGGTCGCGACGATCTGGACCGAGGCGGGCGTGGTGACCCAGCGCGTGGCCGATGCGGCCGAGCGCGCCGGCTTCGTCTTCGCCGTCGACCCGACCTCAGCCGAAGCCTCGTGCGTCGGCGGCAACGTGGCGATGAACGCGGGCGGCAAGAAGGCGGTGCTGTGGGGCACCGCGCTCGACAACCTCGCGTCGTGGCGCATGGTGACGCCCGAGGCCAAGTGGCTCGAGGTGATCCGGCTCAACCACAACATGGGCAAGATCCACGACGTCGACGTCGCGCGCTTCGAGCTGCGCTACTTCGACGCCTCGGGCAAGACGCTGGAGAAGACCGAAACGCTCGAGATCCCGGGCCGGATCTTCCGCAAGGAAGGCCTCGGCAAGGACGTGACCGACAAGTTTCTCGCCGGCCTGCCAGGCATCCAGAAGGAAGGCTGCGACGGGCTGATCACGAGTTGCCGCTGGGTCGTGCACAAGATGCCGGCGCACACCCGCACGGTGTGCCTCGAGTTCTTCGGCAACGCCAAGGACGCGGTGCCCTCGATCGTCGAGATCAAGGACTTCATGTTCGCCGAGGCCAAGGGCGGCGGCGCCATCCTGGCCGGCCTGGAGCACCTGGACGACCGCTACCTGCGCGCGGTCGGCTACGCGACCAAGAGCAAACGCGGCAGCTTGCCCAAGATGGTGCTGGTGGGCGACATCGCCGGCGACGACGCCGACGTGGTGGCGCGTGCCACCAGCGAGGTGATCCGCATCGCCAACAGCCGCGCGGGCGAAGGGTTCGTCGCGGTCAGCGCGGAGGCGCGCAAGAAGTTCTGGCTCGACCGCAAGCGCACGGCGGCGATCAGCAAGCACACCAACGCGTTCAAGGTGAACGAAGACGTGGTGATCCCGCTGCCGCGCATGGGCGAGTACACCGAGGGCATCGAGCGCATCAACGTCGAGCTGAGCCTGCGCAACAAGCTCGCGCTCGTCAACGCGCTGGAGGAGTTCTTCCTCAGCGGCAACCTGCCGCTGGGCAAGACCGACGACGCCAACGACATCCCCGCCGCCGAGCTGCTCGAAGACCGCGTGCAGCAGGCGCTGGCGCTGCTGCGCGACGTGCGGGCGCTGTGGCACTGGACGATGGTGAACCTGGATGTGGCGGTCGACACCGCGCTCTCGCACGCCGTCATCCCGGCGAACGCCGGGATCCATGCGGCGGTCGAGAAGGCGCGGTCGATGGATCCCGGCCCTCGCCGGGATGACGTGCCAGGCGAAACGGTGTTCCAACTGGTCCAGGACCATCGCCTTCGCGCCTCCTGGAAAACCCAGATCCGCGCCCCGCTGCAGCAGATCTTCTCCGGCAGTGCGTTGCAGACGGTGGTCGAGGCCTGCCAGAAGATCCACAAGGAGGTTTTGCGCGGCCGCGTCTGGGTCGCGCTGCACATGCACGCCGGCGACGGCAACGTGCACACCAACATCCCCGTCAACAGCGACAACTACGAGATGCTGCAGACGGCGCACGAGGCCGTGGCGCGCATCATGAAGCTCGCCCGCTCGCTCGACGGCGTGATCTCGGGCGAACACGGCATCGGCATCACCAAGCTCGAATTTCTCACCGACGAAGAACTCGCGAACTTCACCGACTACAAGAAGCGCGTCGATCCCGAGGGCCGATTCAACAAGGGAAAGCTGCTGCGCAACGCACTCTTCGACGGGCAGTTGTTGCGCGCCGACCTCACCAACGCCTACACGCCGAGCTTCGGGCTGATGGGCCACGAGTCGCTGATCATGCAGCAAAGCGACATCGGCGACATCTCCAACTCGATCAAGGACTGTCTGCGCTGCGGCAAGTGCAAGCCGGTGTGCGCCACGCACGTGCCGCGCGCCAATCTGCTGTACAGCCCGCGCAACAAGATCCTCGCGACCTCGCTGCTGGTCGAGGCCTTCCTCTACGAGGAGCAGACCCGCCGCGGCGTGTCGATCAAGCACTGGGAGGAGTTCGAAGACGTGGCCGACCACTGCACGGTCTGCCACAAGTGCGAATCGCCGTGCCCCGTGAAGATCGACTTCGGCGACGTGTCGATGAACATGCGCAACCTGTTGCGCAAGATGGGCAAGAAGAGCCTGAGGCCCGGCGGCGCGCTGGCGATGCTGATGCTCAATGCCACCAACCCCCAGACCATCAAGCTGCTGCGCACGGCGATGGTCGGCATCGGGTTCAAGGCGCAGCGCATCGTGAACAACCTGCTGCGCGGCCTGGCGAACAAGCAGACCGCGGCGCCGCCCTCGACCCATGGCACCGCGCCGGTCAAGGAGCAGGTGATCCACTTCATCAACAAGAAGCTGCCCGGCAACCTGCCCAAGCGCACGGCGCGCGCGCTGCTGGACATCGAGGACAAGGATTACGTCCCGATCATCCGCGATCCGGTGGCGACCACGGCCGACACCGAAGCCGTCTTCTACTTCCCCGGCTGCGGCTCGGAGCGCCTGTTCTCGCAGGTGGGCCTCGCGACGCAGGCGATGCTCTGGCATGCCGGCGTGCAGACCGTGCTGCCGCCGGGTTACCTCTGCTGCGGCTACCCGCAGCGCGGCTCGGGCCAATTCGACAAGGCCGAGAAGATCATCACCGACAACCGCGTGCTGTTCCACCGCGTCGCCAACACGCTGAACTACCTCGACATCAAGACAGTGGTGGTGAGCTGCGGCACCTGCTACGACCAGCTGCAGGGCTACCAGTTCGACAAGATCTTCCCCGGCTGCCGCATCATCGACATCCACGAGTACCTGCTCGAAAAGGGCATCACGCTCCCCGGCTCCGGGGGTTTTCTATATCACGAGCCCTGCCACAATCCGATGAAGCTGCAGGACTCGATGAAAACCGTGAAGGCGCTGGTCGGCAACAACGTCAGGAAGAGCGAGCGCTGCTGCGGTGAAAGCGGCACGCTGGGCGTGAGCCGGCCCGACATCTCGACCCAGGTGCGTTTCCGCAAGGAAGAAGAGCTGCGCAAGGACGAGGCGGCCTTGCGCGCTGCCGGGGCCGTGCCGGAGAAAGGCCCAGTGAAGATCCTCACGTCGTGTCCGAGCTGCCTGCAGGGCTTGAACCGCTACACCGGCGACCTGAACAACGGCTTGCTCGAAGCGGACTACATCGTCGTCGAGATGGCAAACCAGATTCTGGGGGCCAACTGGATGCCGGAGTACGTGGAGCGTGCCAACGACGGTGGGATTGAGAGGGTGCTCGTGTGAATCCGCCGGCGCCGGCCCGGCAGCCGCACTCGATCTTCGTGCTCAGCGCTCGCGGTCGAATCTCAATGCCGGCGCAAGGCTGCGTCAACGAGTTCGAGGATGTGCTGTCCGACTCAGTCGGTGCCACGCTTGCTTGCCCCGGGAGCGAACTGGAAAGCGTTGCCTTCGTCGAACGTGCCCCGGCGGGGACGGCCGATCTCTTTGTCGCGGGCTTGACGATTGGCCATGTGGTCGAGACGCTGAGACGCGCGCGTGGTTGGCGACGCCGATTCCGGCGCGTCTATGCCTACGTCTTCGATTCGATCTTTCCACCCACCGAGCTTGAGAGGTCGGCCTTCAGGAGGAGCATTTCCCGCTTCAGTCGAACCGTGTCGGCGCTGGATCACCTTTTCCTGACTTGCCGCCCTGCCGTCGAGGCTGGCGCCTCTTGCTACGGCATCCCCGTCAGCTACATGCCG
>CAJPFZ010000381.1 GCA_905339355.1 Burkholderiaceae bacterium | reverse complement strand
GTTATGTCGTTCTGCAGCACGCCAGGGGAAGGCACTACAAGGCTTGAATCCTCGTTTATGGAGTAATTATCGTTCACGGCTGTCGGGGTCTGCGTCACGTTGACGGAAACAGACGCCTCAGCGAAACCTTCCCCGTCGGTCATCGTGTACGTGAACGTGTCGAGGCCGACGAAATCTGCTGCGGGAGTATACGTGACAGTCGCTGCGCCGTTTATGACAACTGTCCCGTTTGACGGCGCGCTCACGGCCGTAACGCTGAGTGCGCTTCCTTCGACGTCGCTGTCGTTAGCTAGCACGTTTATGACGACGGCGGCGTTCTTGGGAGTTGAGACCGCGTCATTGACGGCCGAAGGCAGGTCGTTTACGGGCTCAACCTCGATGTTCACTTCCGCCGTTCCGCTCTCCTGTCCGCCTGAGACTATCTTGTAGCTGAAGGAATCGTTTCCGTTGAACTGCGCGTCAGGCGAATACGAGAAAGAACCGGACGCGTTCAATGAGACCATGCCGTTTGCCGGTAACGACACCAGAACCGCGCTCGGCTCCGCCCCAAGTGACGTATCGTTGCCGAGCACGCCCGGCGCTGCGACGTTTAACGAGATGTCTTCGGGCGTGGAATACGTATCGCCGTTTGCCACAGGCACCTGGGCGGCCTGGGTCACCGTTATGGTCACGTTCGCGGTATTGCTCTGCACAGCGCCGGACGTAAGCCGGTACTCGAAAGAATCCGCACCGAAGAAACCTGCTGCCGGGTTATAGGTAAACGAGCAGTCGGCATTGAACTGGAGAGCGCCGTTTGACGCCGTCGTCACGACCGAGGCTGAAGTCCCCGCCGTAACGGTATCGTTCGCGCATACGCCGGGAACCGGGACGGAAAGAAGCGAATCCTGCTCCACGGTGTAGCCGTCGTCAGCCGCGTAAAGAGGGCCCGAAACTCGCAAAAGGGAAACGATCCCGCCGGGGGAGGTGCCGTTGTTGACGAGGAAAAGCCTCCTGTCGTAGACGGGATAATCGCCGCCGGACCGGGGCGTTACCACAGCCTCGGCGGTCTTCGAGGCCGGAAGCAGGGCCGAGTACTGCTCCTTCGGGAAAGGATACAGGTTCCCGTCCTCCGAAAGGAGCTTCATGTACAGCCCCTGCGTGACGATGGTGTGCGAATCTACTCCGGCGTTGAAAAACCTCAA
>CAJPFZ010000380.1 GCA_905339355.1 Burkholderiaceae bacterium | reverse complement strand
CAACGCGCTGACGGTGGCCACCAGCATCGCGAGCATGCGCGTGGCGGCGCGCAAACACGGCATCGTGCTGTCGGCTGCGCACGTGGCGATCGTCGGCGCGGCGGGCAACATCGGCCACGTGCACGCCACGCTGCTGGCGGGCGAATGCGCCGGCCTCACGCTGCTCGGGCGCCCCGGCTCGATGAGCCGGCTGCGCACGGTGGCCGACGACGTCGTGCGCGAGCTGTGCCGCGCCGAAGCGCAGGACGGCCCATCGGAGGGTTCCGGCGAGGCAGGTGCCTTGCGGCTGGCGGTGAGGCGCCTCGCCGGCAACGCGGCGCCCGTGTCGGATCCGCAGCAGTGCGCCGAGCTGCGCGAGCGGTTGATCGGACAGGGCCTGCTGTGCCTGGTCGAAACCCCGCAGGCCTGTGCCCAGGCCGACATCGTGATCTGCGCCTCCAACAGCGCCAGCGCCTTCCTCGATGCGGACTGCTTTGCCGCAGACAAGCCGGTGCTGATCTGCGACCTGGCGATACCCGGCGATGTCGACAAGGCCTCGGTGGCTGCGGTGCGCCACCTCAAACTCATCCGCGGCGGCGTGGTCAACCTGCCGCTCGCCCCGCAGTTCAACCTGCCGGGCATGCTGCTCGATGCCGGCCAGGTGTACGCCTGCGCCGGGGAGACCATGCTGCTCGGGTTGGCCGGCGTGCGCACGGACTTCAGCAAGGGTCCGATCCGCCCGGAGCAGGTGCGCGAAGTGGAGGCGCTCGCGCGCCTGCACGGCTTCGAGCTCGACCGCGAGAAGCTGATCGGCGGCTTCTGAGGCCATGATGGACGCACACCAACTGGGCAACGTGCTGTCGCGGGTCGCGGCCACCGCCGCACTGGCGCCGTCGTCGCACAACTGCCAGCCCTGGCGGCTGGTCGGGCTGGCGCGGGCCGAGTTCGAGGCCGAGATGCGGCTGCCCGCACCCGCCGGCGGCGGCTGGAGCCATGCGCTGCTGGTTGGCATCGACCGTCGCCGCGCGCTGTCGGCGCTGCCGTCGCTGGAGCGCGAGATGCGCATCAGCGTCGGCGGGTTCGCGAGCTTGCTGCTGAACCTGCTTCGGCTCGCCGGCTTCAGCGTGCAGTCGCAGTTCATCGACAGCGGCTGGCAAGCGGCCACCCCCGCGGGACGCATGCGGCTGGACGGCAGCGAGGCGGTGCTGGCGCTGTACCTCGGCGCGCCGCCAGCCGGCGTGCAGCCGATGGCGCACCCCCTCGCGCAATGGATTGCGCAGCGGCATACCGTGCGCGGACCGTTCCTGCGCTGCGGCGGACCGCCGGCCGGCACCCGCTGCCTGCCGCATCGCCTTGCCGATGACGACGGCCTTGCCTGGCGTCACGTTCCGCACGGCGAGCTGTTCGACAAGCTGTGCACCTTCTACCGCCGCTGCGCGCCGGAGGATTTCCGCCACGGCGCGGCCTGGCGCGAGACCTACCGCCACCTCGACTTCTCGGCCGAGCCGCCACACGCTGGCGGGACCGGCATGAACATCCAAAGCCTGTTCGGCCCGCTGCCGGCGTGGCGGCGCCGCCTGTACCAGCTGATGCTGCACCCGACGGGGATGCGCGTGGCCGGCCCGCTCGGGCTGCACCGGCGCATCGGCCGCGACTTCGAAGAGCTGGTGCGCAGCAGCGGCGCGATCGTCTACCTGTGCGCCAAGCACGACGACCACGACGGCGACGACGAGCGCCGCTCGCACCTGCTGGCCGGCGAGCGCATCACCGAGCTGTGGCTCGGTGCCACCCGCGACGGCCAGGCCCTGCACCCGCTCAGCGTGGCGCTGCAGCACCCGCACATCGAGAGCCGGCTGCGCAGCCTGCTCGGCTGCAGTCGCCCGATTCTGTTCATCGCGCGCGTGGGCACGCCGGCGGCGCCGGCACCGGCCTACCACCGCAGGCGCGCGCCGGAAGACTTCTGTTCATTCGACTTCACGCCGCGGCAAGCGGCGCCACTCACATGCTGAATACCCTGCCCTCTCCACCACGGCGCCGCTTCGGCGCCCGACTCGCCGCCCGACTCGCCGGGTTCGCCAGCCTCGCCGCCTGCGCCGGCGCGCTGGCCGACGAGCTGCCCCTGGGCGAGTGGATCCACGAAGCCGAGCACATCCTGCGCGGCAAGACATCGGCCGCCGTGATGAGCATGAAGATCAAGAAGGCGAGCTACGAGCGCGAGTACGACCTGCTGGTGCTCACCGACGACCGCAGCGACAGCGGCAAGGTGCTGATGCGCATGCTGGGCCCCGCGCTGTGGCGCGGCAACGCAACGCTCAAGGTCGGCGACCGCATCAGCTTCTTCGACCCGCGCACCAGCCGCATCACGGTGATGGGCAGCTCGATGCTCGGCGACAACTGGATGGGCAGCCACTTCACCAACGACGACCTGATGCGCGAGACCGACCTCGCCAGGCACTACCGCTACGAGCTGCTGGCCAGCCAGCCCGCGACCGACGAGAGCGGCGCCGCGGTGACGCAGTACCGCATCCAGCTGACTCCGCTGCCGCAGGCGCCCGTGGCGTGGGGCAAGGTGGTCTACCGCCTCAACGTGGCCGCCGACCGGCGCGTCTATCCCCTCAAGCTCGAGTATTTCCGCCGTGCCGACGACGCGCAGCCGGCGCGCACGCTCGACTACGGCGACCTGCGCATGCTGGGCGAGCGCAAGGTGCCGGCGCGCATGACGATGACGCTGACCGACCAGCCCGGCGAGTTCACGCGCATCGAGTACCGCAAGCTGAAGTTCGACTCGCCGTTCTCTGCCGATGACTTCTCCGAGCGCGCACTGCGCTGAGGCCACTCACATGAACACCACAGTGAAGATGGCTTGGCGCAGCTTGGCGCGCAACCGCCGGCGCAGCGCCGTCACCGCCGCCGGCATCGCGCTCGCGATGGCGATGTGCATGGCGACGCTGGGCCTGATGGACGGCTTGAGCCTGGACCTGATCCGCGGCACCACCGACGGCGAAGTGGGCCATGTGCAGATCCACCACCCGCAGTACTTGGCCTCGCGCCGCCTGGCCGACACGGTGCCGGCGGCGCCAGCCGACCTGCAGGTGCTGCGCGAACATGCGCACGTCGCGGCAGCGAGCCGGCGCCTGTACGCCTGGGGTTACCTCAGCAGCTCGGCCGGCTCCGGCGGCGTGCAGCTGATGGGCATCGAGCCGGCGCACGAAACGCGGGTGACGCGCATCCACACGACGCTCGTGCAAGGCGAATTCGTGCCGTTCGAGCCGACGCCGTGGGCCGAGCCGCAGCCGCTGGACGATGCGCAGCGAGCGCTCGACCGCCGGCTCACCGAGCAGGCCATCGAGAAAGCGTTCGCGCAGATCGAACGACCGGCCGGGCGCCGGCCGGTCACGCGGCCAGTCACGCAGCCGGGCGACCTCGACGCCGGCGCGGCAATCGCCGAGCGCCTCGCGCCGCGGCCCGCACAGCCGCCGGCCGCGGTCCTGGGTAGCAAGCTGGCAGCCAACCTGGGCGTCGGCGTCGGCGACACCGTGCATCTGCTGTACGAGAACACGTTGGGGGCGCAGAGCACCCTGCAGCTGCGCGTGGCCGGTGTCCTGCGCAGCGGGCTCGACACGACCGACCGCAGCCGTGTGCTGATGCACGTGGACGACGTGCAGAAGATGCTGCTGCTCGGCGGACAGGCGCACGAGATCGCGATCCGCGTCGGCGACCCGCGCCAGGCCGAGGCGGTGGCGGCATCGCTCGCCGCCGCGCTCGGCGCCGGCACGCAGCGCGAGGTGCTGAGCTGGTCGCAGGTGCGTCCCGACATCATGGCGCTGATCGCATCGAATCAGGCGTTGATGGGCACGCTGGTGTTCATCGTCTTCCTGATCGCCGGCACCGGCGTGCTCAACACGATGCTGGTCAGCGTGATGCAGCGGCAAAAGGAGATCAGCCTGCTGAAGGCGCTGGGCCAGACGCCGCGGGCGATCGTCGCCGGCGTGCTGCTCGAAACCCTGCTGCT
Organism: Burkholderiaceae bacterium; assembly: GCA_905339355.1. Taxonomy (GTDB): domain Bacteria; phylum Pseudomonadota; class Gammaproteobacteria; order Burkholderiales; family Burkholderiaceae_C; genus Albitalea. Next base: position 380 of record CAJPFZ010000380.1, on the reverse strand, counting down.
CACCGCGCTGGCCTGCGCCGCCGGCCTCGCGCTGGGGAGCGTCGCGAACGCGTACCTGCACCACCAGGGCATCGACGTCTCGCGCTTCGGCGGCTTCTCGCTGTCGGGCGTGAACATGGCGCCGGTGCTGCGCGCCAACCTCACCGTCGATTCGGCCCTGGTGCCGCTCGCGAGCCTGTTCGTCGTCGCGCTGCTTGCCGCCTGGTTTCCGGCGCGCACCGCGGCGCGTGTTCCCGCCGCCGCGGGCATGAGGATCCAATGAAGCTCGAGCACCGACTGGCGCTGCGCAACCTGCTGCGCAACCGGCGCCGCAGCCTGCTGACCGCCCTCGTCATCGTCGTCACCATGGCGCTGATGACCGTGTTCCAGGGCCTGTCCGA
>CAJPFZ010000379.1 GCA_905339355.1 Burkholderiaceae bacterium | reverse complement strand
TGCTGATGGGTCCGTTCCTGTGCATGGGCCTGTACCGCGTCAGCCAGCAGCTCGAACGCGGCGCTCGACCCGACTTCGTCGATTCGCTGCTGGCCTGGAAGACACGCACCGGCACGCTCGCGATCTTCGGGCTCGCGCTGCTGGTGATCGAGATGGTGTGGGGGCGCGCGGCGCTCGTGATCTTTGCCGTTAGCTTCGACGGCATGCCCGACTTCAAAGGCTCGCTGCTCAAGCTGCTCGATCCGCAGAACATCGGCTTCATCGTCGCCTACCTCGGCGTGGGCGCGCTGTTCGCCGGGCTGATCTACGCCCTGAGCGTGGTCTCCATCCCGATGATCCTCGACCGCCAGGTCGATGCGATCACCGCGGCGCTGACCAGCCTTCGGCTGGTGCTGACCCAGCCGTGGGTGATGCTGTGGTGGGGCGCGGTCATCACGGTGCTGGTGGTGCTCGCGCTGCTGCCGTGGTTCGTCGGGCTGCTCGCGGTCGGGCCGGTGCTCGGGCATGCGAGCTGGCATGCGTATCGGGCTGCGGTCGACGGCGATCCCGGCTGACCCGGACATTCGTTTCACTTTGGAGGTGAAGACCATGAGTCATTCCGAACAACTGCAAGCCACGGTGGCAGCGCTGGTGCGGCCCGGCCGGGGCATCCTCGCCGCCGACGAGAGCGGCCCCACCATCGCCAAGCGCTTCAAGGCGATCGGCGTCGAATCGACCGAGGAGAACCGCCGCGCCTACCGCAGCCTGCTGCTGGCGACGCCTGGCCTGGACGCCTACATCAGCGGCATCATCCTGTACGAGGAGACGCTGGCGCAGCGTGCCGACGACGGCACGCCACTGCCCGAAGTCGCCGCGCGCCACGGGATCGTGCCGGGCATCAAGGTCGACGCCGGCAAGATCCCCCTCGCGCTCGCGCCCGGCGACGAGATCACGCAGGGCCTCGACGGGCTGGGCAAGCGCCTCGCGGGCTACCGCGAGCAGGGCGCACGCTTCGCCAAGTGGCGCGCCGTCTACAACATCTCCGACACGCTGCCGAGCCGGCTCGCGATCAAGGCCAACGCGCATGCGCTGGCGCGCTACGCGGCGATCTGCCAGGACGAGGGCATCGTGCCGATCGTCGAGCCCGAGGTGCTGCTCGACGGTGGCCACACGATCGAGCGCTGCGCCGAGGTCACCGAAGCCGTTCTGCACGCGGTCTTCCACGCGCTGAGCGGGCACCGCGTTGCCTTCGAGCACATGCTGCTCAAGCCGAGCATGGTGGTGGCCGGCAAGGATCACCCTCGGCAAGCGGGTGTGGCCGAGGTCGCCGCGCAGACCGTGCGGGTGCTGCGGCGCACCGTGCCGGCTGCGGTGCCGGGCATCTTCTTTCTTTCGGGCGGGCAGACACCGGTGGAAGCCACGGTGCACCTCGATGCGATCAACCGGATCGGGCCCCAGCCGTGGGTTCTCAGCTTCTCGTACGGGCGCGCCCTGCAGGAGCCGGCGCAGCAGGCCTGGCGCGGCCAGCCCGGCAACGCACGCGCCGCCCAGGACGCCCTGCTGACGCGGGCGCGCCTGAACGGCGCGGCGCGCGACGGCCGTTACGAAGCCGCGATGGAGAAATGACGCAAGCGCATCCGTTTCGGATGGCCTGCCGGGTGCGCGGTTTTGGCGGGACGGCGGACCTGACCTACAGTCGGGCTGTTCCAACCCATCCAACCATGTGAGAGCCACCATGCCGATCCGAACCGCATCGATGAACAACCAGATCAAGAAGAACGGCGCGAAGCTGCACCTCGCGATGCAGCGGCGCATCCATTCCGACGGCGCCGATCAGCCAGCATCCGCGGACGAACAGGCGCTGCTCGAGGAGCGCCGCGAGTTGAAGGAAGCCAAGGCCCAGCGCCTGGCGCAGGCGCAGCAGCCCAAGGTCAAGGGCCCGCGCCTGGCGACGCACACCCATGCGTCCGCACCGAAGGAGCCGAAGGGACCGAAGGTCGCCAAGGAAGCCAAGGAAAAGGCACCCAAGTCGGCGAAGGCGGCCAAGGACCACAAGTCGAGCACCGAGAAGCGGCAACAGAAGGCCGCTGCGCTCGAAGCCGCCAAGAAGGCCACCAAGAAGTCGGCCAAGACCTGATGGGGTTGTGAGTGAATCCGGCGCAGCCGTTTGGCCCCGCGCCGGCAAGACTGTCCCGCCGGCCCGATACTGCGGGCCGTGCACCCCGCCCTTCCGCTGACCCACCTGCTGCTGGCGCTGGCCGTCGTGGCGGTGTGGGGCACCAATTTCGTCGTCATCAAGCTCGCGCTGGCAGACCTGCCGCCGCTGCTGTTTGCGACCCTGCGCTTCCTGTTCGCGCTGCTGCCGGCGGCGTTCGTGCTGCCGCGTCCCGCGGTGCCCTGGCATGAGTTGGCCGCCTACGGCGTGCTGATCGGCGCCGGCCAGTTCGGCCTGCTGTACATCGCGATGCACGGCCACATTTCGCCCGGCCTCGCTTCGCTCGTCGTGCAGACGCAGGTGTTCTTCACCATCGGGTTGTCGATGTGGATCGCGCACGAGCGGCTGCAGCGTCATCAGGTGGTGGCGCTGGCGATTGCGCTGGCCGGCCTCGCCGTCATCGTCGCGCACACCGATGCGAGCACCACCGTCCTCGGGCTCGTGCTGGTGCTGCTGGCCGCGCTCGCGTGGGCCGGCGGCAACCTGGTGGCGCGCCGCGCGGTGGGCGCGAACATGCTGGCCTACGTGGTGTGGGCCAGCCTGTTCTCGATTCCGCCGCTGCTGGTGCTGTCGCTGCTGTTTGAGGGCCCGGCCGCCATCGCGCACGGCCTGCGCGAAGCCGGCCCGCTGACCTGGGCGGCCGTGCTGTGGCAATCGGCCGGCAACACGCTGTTCGGCTACGCCGCATGGGCTTGGCTGCTGGCGCGGCACCCCGCCGCCACCGTGTCCCCGATGGCGCTCTTGGTGCCGGTGTTCGGCATGGGCGCCTCGGCCTGGTGGCTCGACGAGGCGATGCCGGCATGGAAGCTGATCGCCGCCGCGCTGGTGCTGGCGGGCCTCGCGATCAACGTCTTGTGGCCGCGCTGGCGCGCCAAGGCCTTGTTGCGCGCGGGCGCTTAGACCCGCACGCCATACGGTTCAACCAAGCCGTTCGGGGCACCTCGCACGCTCAAGCCACCGGCATCACCGCCGTCGCCTCGATCTCCACCTTGGCGCGGTCCTCCAGCAACGCGCTGACCTGCACCGCGCTCATCGCCGCGTGGTACACGCCGATCACCTCGCGGAACACCGCGCCGACCTCCTTGGCGCGCGTCAGGTACTCGCGCTTGTCGGTCAGGTACCAGGTCATGCGCGTGATGTGCGCCGGCGTGGCACCGGCTTCCGCGAGCACGGCGCGCACGTTCAGCAGCGCCTGGCGCACCTGGTCGACGAAGTCGTCGCTCTCGAACTCGCAGTGGGCGTTCCAACCGATCTGGCCGGCCACGAACACCGTCGTGCCGTGCGCGGCCACGCCGTTCACATAACCGCGCGGCGCGGTCCAGTCGGGCGGTTGAAGAATCCTCATCGTGATGCCTCACTCTGGCGGGCCGTCGCCTCCGCGCGCAGCCTGAAGCGCTGCAGCTTGCCGGTTTCGGTGCGAGGAAGTGCGTCGCGGAATTCGATCTGCCTCGGGTACTTGTAGGGCGCGATCGTCTGCTTGACGAAGTCCTGCAACGTCTTGGCCATCGTGTCGTTCGCCTCGTGCCCCGGCCGCAGCACGACATAAGCCTTGACGACCTGGCCGCGCTCCTCGTCCGGCAGGCCGATCACGCCGCACTCGGCCACCGCCGGGTGCAGCAGCAGCGCGCTTTCCACTTCGGGCCCGGCGATGTTGTAGCCGCCGCTCACGATCATGTCGTCGGTGCGCGCCTGGTAGACGAACCAGCCATCCTCGTCCATCAGGTAGGCGTCGCCGGTGAGGTTCCAGCCGTTGCGCACGTACTGGCGCTGGCGGTCGTCGGCGAGATAGCGGCAGCCGGTGGGCCCCTTGATCGCGAGCCGGCCGACCCGGCCCGGCGGCAGCGGGTTCATGTCGTCGTCGACGATGGCCGCGGTGTAGCCCGGCACAGGCTTGCCGGTGGCGCCGGGCCGCGCAGCGTCGTCGGTGTGCGAGATGAAGATGTGCAGCAACTCGGTCGAGCCGATGCCATCGATCATCTCGATGCCGGTCGCCTCCTTCCACAGCTGGCGCGTGGCGGCGGGCAGCATCTCGCCCGCGCTCACGCACTTGCGCAGCGACGACAGGTCGTGGTTCTTCATCTGCGGCGCCATCACGCGGTAGGCGGTCGGCGAGGTGAAGCACACGCTGCCGCGGTAGGCGGCGATGGCCGCCGGCAGCACGTCGGGCGAGGCCTTCTCCAGCAGGACACTCGCGGCGCCTATCGACAGCGGAAACAGCAGCAGGCCGCCGAGCCCGAAGGTGAAGGCAAGCGGGGGGCTGCCGATGAACACGTCGTCGCGGCTCGCGCGCAGGTGGTGCTTGGGCCAGCACCAGCACGCGGCCATGATGTCGCGGTGCGAATGCACGGCGCCTTTCGGCGTGCCGGTGGTGCCGGAGGTGAAGGCCATCAGGCAGATGTCGGTGGCGGCGGTGTCGACGTTGTCGAACCGCGGCGAAGCCCCGAGCGCGCGGGCCTCCAGGCCGTCCGGCGCATCGGTGTGGAAGTGCAGCACCCGGGTCAGCGTCGGGCACTGCGGCGCGGCCAGCTGCAGCTCGGCCGCGAGGCGCTCGTCGCACAGCGCATGGCTGATCTGCGCCTTCTCGACGATCTGCGCCAGCTCCCTGGCGCGCAGCAGCGGCATGCTGCCCACCGCCACGCCGCCGGCCTTGACCACGCCGAACCAGCAGGCGGCGAGCATCGGCGAGTTGGCGCCGCGCAGCAGCACGCGGTTGCCGGGCACCAGGCCCATGTCGTTGACCAGCACGTTGGCGATGCGGTTGGCTTGCGCCTGCAGTTCGGCGTAGGTCCAGCGCAGCTCGCTGCCAGTGAGGCAGGGCCGATCGCCCTCGCCCTGTTCGATCCAGCGGTCGAGCAGGTCATGGGCGCAGTTGATGCGCGCGGGGAACTGCAGCTCCGGCAAGTCGAAGCGGAACTCGGGTTGCTGGTCGGGCGGCGGCAGGTTGCGCGCGCAGAAGGTGTCGATGTGGGCAGAGGGGCTCATGCGGACTCCTTCAAGACTTCAGCAACTCGCGCGCGATGATCAACTGCTGCACCTCGGTCGCGCCTTCGTAGATTCGCAGCGCGCGGATCTCGCGGTACAGCGATTCGACGACCTGGCCCGAGCGCACGCCTTCGCCGCCGAACAGCTGCACCGCCGCGTCGATCACCTGCTGCGCGCCTTCGGTGGCGGCCATCTTGGCCATCGCCGCTTCGCACGTCACATTGAGGCCCTGATCGCGCTGCCAGGCGGCGCGGTAGGTCAGCAGCGCCGCGCTGTCGACCGTGGTCGCCATCTGCGCGAGCTTGGCCTGCGCGAGCTGGAAGTCGGCCAGCCGCTGGCCGAACATCGTGCGCGAGCGTGCCCGCTGCAATCCTTCGTGAAGCGCCCGCCGTGCAAAACCGAGCGCGGCAGCCGCCACCGAGGTGCGAAAGATGTCCAGCGTCTGCATCGCGATCTTGAATCCCTGGCCCGGCGCGCCGAGCAGCTGCGACTTCGGCACGCGGCACCCGGCGAAGCGCAGCCGCGCGAGCGGATGCGGCGCGATCACCTCGATGCGCTCGGCGATCTCGAATCCCGGCGTGCCGGCATCGACGATGAACGCTGAGATCCCCCGAGCGCCCGGGGCCTCGCCGGTGCGCGCGAACAGCAGGTAGAAGTCGGCGATGCCGCCGTTGGAGATCCAGGTCTTCTCACCGTCGAGCACATAGGCGTCGCCGTCGTCGCGTGCCGCGCAGGCCATCGCGGCGACGTCGGAGCCCGCATCCGGCTCCGACAGCGCAAAGGCGGCGATCGCCTCGCCGCGCGCCACGCGCGGCAAGTAGCGCTCGCGCTGCGCCGGCGTGCCGTGCAGCGAGATGGCGCCCGACCCCAGCCCCTGCATCGCGAACGCGAAATCCGCCAAGCCGTGGTGCCAGGCGAGCGTTTCGCGCAGCAGGCAGATCGCGCGCGTGTCGATCGCGTCGGCGGCACCGCCATGGTCGCGCCCGGCCACCGCGTGGCGCAGCCAGCCGGCGTCGCCCAATTGCCGCACCAGCAGCCGGCAGCGGGTGTCGACCTCGTCGTGGCCGTGGTCGCGCAGATGGGCCGAGGCCCACTCGCCCAGGCGCTGCGCCAGCTCGCGGTGCCGCGGCTCGAAGAACGGCCAGTCGAGGTGCGTGCGCTGCATCTCAATCGCCCTCGAAAACCGGCTTGGTCTTGGCGGCGAAGGCCTCGTAGGCGCGGCGGAAGTCCTGCGTCATCATGCAGATCGCCTGCGCCTGCGCCTCCGACTCGATCGCCTCGTCGACGCCCATGGCCCATTCCTGGTGCAGCATGCGCTTGGTCATCGCATGCCCGAAGGTCGGACCGGCGGCGATCTCGGCGGCCCAGCCCACCGCCTGAGGGCGCAGGTCGTCGGCACGCGCGATGCGGTTGTAGAAGCCCCAGGCCAGCGCCTCGTCGCCGCTCATCGAGCGGCCGGTGAACAGCAGCTCGCTCGCGCGGCCCTGGCCGATGATGCGCGGCAGCACGCTGCAGGCGCCCATGTCGCAGCCGGCCAGCCCCACGCGCGAGAACAGGAACGCCACCTTGCTGCGCGCGGTGCCGATGCGCAGGTCAGACGCCATCGCGATGATGGCGCCCGCGCCGGCGCACACGCCGTCGATCGCCGAGATGATCGGCTGCGGGCAGGCGCGCATCGCCTTCACCAGGTCGCCGGTCATGCGGGTGAAGGTCAGCAGGTCGGGCATCGTCATCTCGGTGAGCGGGCCGATGATCTCGTGCACGTCGCCGCCGGAAGAGAAGTTCTCGCCCGCACCCTGCATCACGATCGCGCGCACGTCGTCGGCTTGCGCGAGCAGGCGGAACAGGTCGCGCAGCTCGGCGTACGACTCGAAGGTGAGCGGGTTCTTGCGCTCGGGCCGGTCGAGCGTGACGATGCCCACCTTGTCTTCCACCGTCCAACCGACATGCTTCGTATCCAGGTCGACCGCGCTGCGGCGGTTGCCGCCGATCAGATGCGAATCCATGCTTCGACTCATGTGTTCTTCTCCTTGCTCTTGGGGTTGCCCTTGTCGCGTTTCGGCGCGGCCGCGTCGACGCCGCCGAGGTGGCGCTTGAGGCCGGCGAGCAGCGCGTAGACCTGCGTCTTCTCGGCGGCGTTCCAGCCGGCGAAGAGTTCGATCACCCACTGTTCGTGCACCGCGGCCATGCGCCGGAACTGGCGCTTGCCGGCTGGCGTGAGCTGCACCGAAAAGGCCCGCCGGTCGTGCGGGTGCGGCGTGCGCTTGACGAGGCCTTCGGCTTCGAGCTGGTCGGT